>NZ_JAYKSL010000006.1:0-198460 GCF_035481585.1 Salipiger marinus
CGGGCGCGCAGGCGGCGGCCAGCCTGCCGCCCTTGATGCGGCTCGCATGTTTGCGGATGGCGTTCATCACCCCGATCGGCGCGCCGGAGGCCAGCAGCGCCCGGTTCAGCGCCTGTTCCTCTGCCAGCGTCAGCCCGTCGGGCGGGGCGGGCAGCAGCGCCGAGCCGCCGCCGCAGACCAGCGCCACCACCAGATCATGCTCGGTCAGGCCCCGCACCGCGTCAAACAGCGCCTCTGACGCCGCCATGCCCGCCGCATCGGGCACCGGATGCGCGGCCTCCATCACCCGCAGCGTGGCACAGGGCGCGCCATAGCCGTAGCGCGTGACCACGACGCCCTCGAGCGGGCCGTCCCAGAGCTGTTCAAACGCCTGCGCCAGCTGGGCCGCCCCCTTGCCAAGGCCGATCACCACGGTGCGCCCCTCCGGCCGCTCAGGCAGATGCGCCCGCAGCGCCTGCACCGGATCGGCAGCAGCCACCGCCGCGTCGAACAGCCCCGCCAGAAAGCTCTTGTCCAGCCCCATATCCTACATCCTCCTCCATGCCTCGGCATCGCCCTGCCAGCGCCGGATCCGCAGATCCGCCAGCGCCGCAGCCCCGTGGCGCCCAAGGCAGAGATCGGCTTCGATCCCGGCCACCAGCCCCGCTTCCGCCGTGACATAGTCCTGCACCGCCCGCACCGCCTCTGCAACCGCCTTTGCCTCGACGGGATCGCGGCGGGCGCGCTCGGCCATCTGCGCGATCTCCCGCACGCTTTGTGGCAGCAGCGCCACCGGCCCCGCGCGTCCCAGCCGCAGCACGTAGCCGGTGGCCTGCTCCGCCACCAGCATCAGCCGCAGCAGCGGCGGATCGGAGGGCCCCGCCAGCGCCAGCCCCAGCGCCGCCCGCGCCACCGATCCCGAGATCTCCTCCACCCCGGCGCCCTCGGGCGGCAGGACGGGACGCAGCAGCGGCGTCACCCGGCGCGGCGCGCGCCCCAGATCGATGGCGGCGCGCAGCGCGCCCAGCCCCGGCCCCAGCCCCGCCAGCGGGATCAGCCCGGCCTCGGCCAGCGCGCGGGCGCGGGCGGCATCCATCTGCGCGGCATCCACCGACAGCAGCGCCACAGGCATGCCCAGCCGGTCCCGCGCCGCAGCCCCCGCCGCCGCAAGCCGCGCCCAGTCTCCGGGAGCGGCGCCGTCCAGCGCCGCCAGCGTCAGCACCGCCGCCCCTGCCATCATCTCGGCCATGAGCCGCGCCAGCAGCCCGTCTTCCGCATGCAGCAGCGCGCCCGCCTCCAGCGGGTTGGCCGGGGGGGTGCGCCCGCGCAGATCCTCGGCCATGCGCGCCAGCTGCGCCGGGCTCAGCGCGGCGAAGCTCAGATCGCGCGCCTGCGCCTCCGCCGCCAGAAGATCGCGCGCCGCGCCGCTGCAGCCCAGCCCCGCCAGCGCGTTGGCGGGCAAGGGGCCGATCAGATGCACGAGCCGCAGCGCCTCCACCAGCGTGGCCTCATCCTCGACCAGCGCGGCCCCGGCCCGCGTCACCAGCGCCCGCTGGCCCAGAGAGGCCTCGGGCAGGCAGACCAGCAGCGGCTTGCCAAGCCGCTGCGCCTCGGCCCCCAGCTGCAGCAGATCCTGCGCATCACCCAGCCGGTCCAGCCGCAGCCCCAGCGCCGACACCCGGTCGCGCGCCAGCAGCTGCAGACCCAGCGGCAGCCAGCCGGTGCCCGCGCCCTGACCCCGCGGCAGCACCGCCGCCACCGGCAGGCCGCGCCAGTCCTGATCAAGCTGCCCCAGCACCGCCACCCCGCGCGGCACCGGCAGCAGCCCCGTCGGCTGCGGCGACAGCAGCACCCGCGCGGCGGGCAGCGCCACCGCCCCGGCAAAGACCGGCATGCCGCCCGCCGCCTGCGCCACCGCCGGATCCTGCGCCGCCGGGCAGACCGCGCCGCCCGCGCCCAGCCGGGCCAGATCCGCCAGCGCCTGCGCGGCATCCTCGCCTGTGCCGCCGACAAAGGCCGCATCGGGCGGGCGCGGCAGATCCGACAGGCGCGCCCGCGCCCGGATGCCCGCAACCTTGGCCACGCCCGGAACCACCGGCCAGATGTCCCAGACATAGCCCATGGCGCGCAGCGCCGCGATCACGGCAAGGCTGTCCGCCCCGCCGCCGATCACCGCGATGGACCGCGGGTCAAGAAACCGTGTGATCTGCTGCGCCATGCTGCCCCCTCCGCCGCAGGGTCGCGCAAAAGCGCCCCGCCCTGCGAGCGGATTTGCACAGGAGCCTGCGGCCTGCGGCAGAATTGCCGCAGCGCTGTGCGCCCTGTGGTCCTTCTGCTCAGCCCCGGGTCATCCGGGCCAGATCATAGCCATACCAGTCGAGGATCTCGCGCGCGGCCCCCAGCCGTTCGCCCGGCTGGCCGCTGCGGTCCATGATCCAGACCCGCCCGCCCTGCGGATCGCCCATGGCGGCGGTGCGGTTGTCGGCATCCAGCCAGTGCACCCAGATCTGCTGCCCCGCCAGATCGAACCGCCCCGGCGCCGTCATCTTGAGCGGCAGCGTCCTGCCCGCCAGCGTCAGCCTGCCCGGGGCAAAGCTCAGCCGGGTGCCGGGGGCCAGCCCCGCGCCCTCGATCACCTGCCAGTCGCCCGCGAGCCGCGCCTCGGTGACATCAACCTGCGAGCCGACCGGCGCCGAGGCCTCGCGCAGCGGGCCCGCCGCCACCGGCGGCAACGGCGCGCGCGCGCCGCAGGCCAGCAGCAGCAGCGGCAGACCCAGCAGCAGCAGGCGCCGGGCGCGGATCATGCCGACCGGCCAAGCTCTGCCGCGACCGCCTCCGCCATCACCGCGCCAAAGCTCTGATGCGCCGCCTCGTCCCAGTGCACGCCATCGCGCGGCGACACGGTCACATGCGCCCCGGCCTCCAGAAAGCCGCAGCCCTGCCGCTCGGCCATGGCGCGAAGATGCGCCTCCAGCCCGCGCTGCCGCGCCTCGGCCCCGGCGAAGACGCCCGAGAGCGTGCCGCATTCGCGCACCGGCACCGGCGACACCACCAGCACCCGTTCGACCACGCCCTCGGTCCGGGCCAGCAGCACCAGCCGTTCCACCGACCGGGCGATCTCCAGCGCGGTCACCGAAAACCGCGGCTTCAGATCATTGGTGCCCAGCATCAGCACCAGCAGCGACACCGGACGGTGCGACTGAAGAATGGCGGGCAAAACCTTGAGGCCATTGCGTTCTCCACCCTCCACCACATCCTCGTGCACGGTGGTGCGCCCGGGCAGGCCCTCGGCGATCACCTCCGCCTCCGGCCCCAGATGCCGCGCCATCACCTCCGGCCAGCGTGCGCCGCGCGGATGCCGTTCCAGCAGGCCCGGCGCTGCCATCGGCAGCGTGCCATGCGTGTTGCTGTCGCCGTAACACAGAATGGATCCCATGCCCTCGTCTCCCTTATGTCCTGTCCCGGCCCGCGCGGCGCTCAGCCGCGAAAGCCGGTCGCCACCACGAATTTCTCCGAGGAATCGGCCCGGCTCGCCCCGGGCTTCACGTTCACCACCTTGTCGAAACGCTGCTTGAGCAGCAGCTGCAGCCCCTGTTCGGCGCCGCCCGCCAGCACCTTGGCAACAAAGGTGCCACCCTCTTCCAGCACGTCAAAGGCCAGATCCGCCGCCGCCTCGCACAGCGCGATGATGCGCAGGTGGTCGGTCTGCTTGTGCCCCGACGAGGCCGCCGCCATGTCCGACATCACCACATCGGCAGGCCCGCCCAGCCAGTCCTTGACCAGCGCATCGGCGCCGTCGCTCAGGAAATCGAGCTGGTGAATCTCCGCCCCCGCCACCGGCGTCACTTCCTGAATGTCGATGCCCAGCACCCGGCCCACGGGCTTGCCCGCCCGGTCGCCAAGCGCGTTGACGCGCGGCACCGCCACCTGACACCAGCCCCCCGGCGCGCAGCCCAGATCCACCACCCGCGCCCCCGGCACCAGAAAATGGAACCGGTCGTCCAGTTCCAGAATCTTGTAAGCCGCGCGCCCACGATAGCCGTCGACCTTCGCCCGCTTCACATAAGGGTCATTGAGCTGCCGCTGCAGCCAGCGCGTCGAGGAGGTGGTCCGCCCCCGCGCCGTCTTGACCTTCACCTTCAGGTCACGCTGCCCGCGCCCCGAGGTGTTCTTGCCATCCGGTGTCTTCGCCATGCGCCCGTTCCCGATCTTCTTCTTGGCCAAAATATCCCGGGGGCTGGCGCGGCACGCGCCAGGAGGGGGCAGCGCCCCCTTCCCCCGCCGCCCTTACAGCGGTCCGTCCTCCAGCACGCCATCCGCCGACATCTGCGCGTAAAGCAGCCCCTCGCGCAGGCCGCGATCGGCCACCGACAGCCGGTCGGTGGGCCAGAGCCGCAGCAGCGCCTGCAGGATCGCCGCCCCCGACATGATCAGCGCCTGCCGGTCCTGTCCGATGCGCGGATCGCGCCTGCGCCCCGCCGGTCCCATCTCCAGATAGCGGCGGATCACCGTCTCGATCTGGTCAGAGGACATGCGCAGCCCGTCGACCTTGGTGCGGTCATACCGCCGCAGCCCCAGATGCGAGGCCGCCACCGTGGTCACCGTGCCCGAGGTGCCGACGATCTGGAATCCCTCGCGGCTCTGCGCATCCTTGTAGGGGGCGAATTCCGACAGGTTCTCCTCGAAGAACCAGCTCATCAGCGCATAGCGCGCCGCGTCATCGGCCACGTCGGAAAACTGGTCGCGCAGCGTCGCCACCCCCAGCGGCACCGAAATCCAGTCCACCACCTTGGCGGCGGGAAACGGGCTTTCGGGCGGATGGAAGCCCGCATGCAGCCGCATGATGGCGCGGGGCCGGTCGCGATGCGGCACCGAGGACAGGTCGATCCACACCAGTTCCGTGGAGCCGCCGCCGATATCCACCACCAGAAGCTGCTCGGTGCGCGTCGAAACCAGCGGCGCGCAGGAAATCACCGCCAGCCGCGCCTCTTCCTCGGGCTGGATGATCTCCAGCTCCAGCCCGGTCTCCTGCTTGACCTGCCGGATGAAATCGCGGGCGTTCTTGGCGCGGCGGCAGGCTTCGGTCGCCACCAGCCGCATCTTGGTCACCTCGTGACGCGCGATCTTGCTCTGGCAGACGCGCAGCGCCGCGACCGTCCGCGCCATGGAGGCACGCGACAGCCGCCCCGTCCGCTCGAGCCCTTGGCCCAGCTGGACGGATTTCGAAAACGAATCAACCACATGGAACTGACTGCCCTTCGGCTGGGCAATCAGCATGCGGCAACTGTTGGTGCCCAGATCCAGCGCCGCATAAAGCGCGGTTGGATCGGGCGGTAGCGGCGCGGGGCTCTCGACCGGGAGGGGGAAAGCGGCCGCACCCTTGGGACGCCTTGGCGCCATTGTTTGCGCCTTTCCGGATGTCTGGTTGGGGACAGGATACGCGGGGCGGCGGGAGGGTGCAAGAGAGCCCGCCGCCTCTGCGGCGGCTCTCCGGCAAAATGCCCCGGATCCGCAGGGGCCCGCGCCCCGCTGCCCGGTTGCATCCCCGCACCGGACAGGGCATGGCTTGCGCCAAGGAGGCGGGGCCGCCTCGCGCAGCAAAGGACAGGGCATGATCGCAGCACTCCTCTTCGACCTCGACGGCACGCTCATCGATTCCGATCCGCTGCATTACCGGGTGTTCGAGACGATGTTCGCCGAACGGGGCCGGGTGCTGACAGAAGCGCTCTATCTCGACCGGATCCATGGCCGGCACAACGAGGACAGCTTCCCCGAACTCTTCCCCGACGAGGACGCCACCGCCCTGTCGCTGCAGAAAGAGGCGCAGTTCCGCGACATGCTCGGCGCGGGCCACGCACCCATGCCCGGCGCAGAGGCCCTGCTCGATCTCGCCCGCGCGCGCGGCTGGCGCTGCGCCGCCGTCACCAACGCGCCCCGGATCAATGCCGAGGCGATGCTGGCCGCCATCGGCCTTGGCGCCCATATGGAGCTGCTGGTGATCGGCGAGGAATGCAGCCGCGCCAAGCCCGATCCCGAACCCTATCTTGCCGCGATGCGCGCCTTTGGCGCAGCCCCCGCAAGCTGCATCGCCTTCGAGGACAGCGCCTCCGGCCTGCGCGCCGCCGCCGCCTCGGGCGCCCATGTGGTCGCGGTGCGCTCCGCCGGCCTGACCGAGGACGCCCTGCGCCGCCACGGCGCCGCGACCACCATCGCCGATTTCACCGATCCCGCGCTCACCGCCCTGCTCGACCGGCTCGCCGCCGCCTGAGGCCCGAAGCAGGCCAGACCCGGCCGTCCCCCGGCTTGCCGGGCCTTGCGCTTTCGGCCCGTTCCGGCCTGCCTCCGGCGGGGATATTTGACCCAAGAAGAAGGAGGGACCGCGCGTCTGCCGCTTCTTCTTGGCAAAAATATCCCGGGGGTGAATTGGCGCGCCAGCGCCAAGAGGGGGCAGCGCTCCCTCCCTTTTTCCAGAACCAGCGCCCCGTCCGGTCTCAGGCCTTGCGCAGCCGGATCGCGCCAGCCTTTTCGGCCAGATCGCGGGCGATGGCATAGGCGCCCTTGATCTTGTCGCCTTCGCTGGCCCAGTCGCGGCGGATGACCACCTTGTTGTCCTTGATCTTGGCGTCGCCCTTCTGGTCCTGCAGGAAGGTCACCAGCGCCTCGGGCCGGACGAAGCGGTCGTTGTGGAACTGGATCGTGGCGCCTTTCGGCCCGCCATCCAGCCGCGCGATCCCCGCCTTCTTGCACATGTCCTTGATGCGCACGACCAGCAGCAGCGTGTTGACCTCGCGCGGCAGCTTGCCGAAGCGGTCGATCAGCTCGGCGGCAAAGCCCTCCAGCTCCACCTTGGTGGAGAGTTCCGACAGCCGCCGGTAAAGCCCCAGCCGCACGTCGAGATCGGGCACATAGTCCTCGGGGATCAGCACCGGCACGCCCAGATTGATCTGCGGCGCCCACTGGCCGCTTTCCTCCAGCAGGCCTTCGCCCTCGCCGGAGCGGATCTTGGCGATCGCCTCCTCCAGCATCTGCTGGTAAAGCTCGTAGCCCACGTCGCGCATCTGCCCGGACTGTTCCTCGCCCAAGAGATTGCCCGCGCCGCGGATGTCCAGATCCTGCGAGGCAAGCGTGAACCCCGCCCCCAGCGTGTCGAGCGAGCCCAGCACCCGCAGCCGCTTTTCCGCCGTATCGGTCAGCTTGGCGCGCGGCTTGGTGGTCAGATAGGCATAGGCGCGGGTCTTGGACCGGCCCACCCTGCCCCGAATCTGGTAAAGCTGCGCCAGACCGAACATGTCGGCGCGGTGCACGATCATCGTGTTGGCGGTGGGAATGTCGAGCCCGGATTCCACGATGGTGGTGGCCAGCAGCACGTCATAGCGCCCGTCGTAAAAGGCGTTCATCCGGTCGTCGAGTTCCCCCGCCGCCATCTGGCCATGCGCCACCACATAAGAGACTTCGGGCACCTGTTCCTTGAGGAAGGCCTCGATCTCGGGCAGATCGGTCAGGCGCGGCACGACAAAGAAGCTCTGCCCGCCGCGGTAATGTTCGCGCAGCAGCGCCTCGCGGATGGTGATGCCGTCGAATTCCGACACATAGGTGCGGATCGACAGCCGGTCGACCGGCGGCGTTCCGATGATCGACAGATCGCGCACCCCCGACAGCGACAGCTGCAGCGTGCGCGGGATCGGCGTGGCGGTCAGGGTCAGCACATGGATGTCGGTGCGCAGCTCTTTCAGCCGTTCCTTGTGGCCCACGCCGAAATGCTGCTCCTCGTCGATGATGAGCAGGCCCAGATCCTTGAACCGGATGCCCTTGGCCAGCAGCGCATGGGTGCCCACGGCGATGTCCACCGTGCCCTTGGTGATGCCGTCGCGGGTCTTGGCCGCGTCGCCCGCCGACACGAAACGCGACAGCGGCGCCACGTTGAGCGGAAAGCCCCGGAACCGTTCGGCGAAGCTTTTGTAATGCTGCCGCGCCAGCAGCGTGGTGGGCGCGATCACCGCCACCTGCACGCCGGACATGGCGGCGACAAAGGCGGCGCGCATCGCCACCTCGGTCTTGCCGAAGCCCACATCGCCGCAGATCAGCCGGTCCATGGGATTGCCGCTGGTCATGTCGGCCAGCACGTCCTCGATGGCGCGCAGCTGGTCGTCGGTTTCGGTATAGGGAAAGCGCGCGCAGAAGCTTTCCCATGCCCCCGGCGGCGGATCGATCACCGGCGCGCGGCGCAGCGCGCGTTCGGCGGCAACCCGGATCAGCTTGTCCGCCATCTCGCGGATGCGTTCCTTGAGCCGCGCCTTCTTGGCCTGCCATGCCCCGCCGCCCAGCTTGTCGAGCAGCCCGTCCTCATGGCCGTAGCGCGACAGCAGTTCGATGTTTTCCACCGGCAGATAGAGCCGCGCCTGTTCGGCATATTCCAGCAGCAGGCATTCATGGGCGGCCCCTGCGGCGGTGATGACCTCCATCCCCTGATAGCGCCCGATGCCGTGATCCACATGCACCACCAGATCGCCCGGGGTCAGCGCCTGCGCCTCGGTCAGGAAATTCTCGGCCTTGCGGCGCTTTTTCGGCGCGCGGATCAGCCGGTCGCCCAGCACGTCCTGTTCCGAGATCACGGTGATCCGCAGCTTGTCCTTCGGATCGCCCCATGGCGCCTCGAAGCCCTGCTCCAGCCCCCAGACCGCCAGATGCAGCCCGCGCTTGCCGATGCGGGTGGCGTCGGCGACCGGGATCGCCTCGGCCAGACCCTCATCCTCGATGAGCCCGGTCAGACGTTCGCGCGCGCCTTCGGACCATGAGGCGATCAGCACCGGGCCCGCCTGCATCTTGGCCTTCACATGGGTGGCGAGCGCCCCGAAAAGGCTGAGGCTTTCCTGCTGGCGTTCGGGGGCGAAGCTGCGCCCGATGCGCCCGCCCGCATCCGCGACCTGCGGCCCCGGCGCCTGCGGCAGCGGGTGGAACTGCACCACGCGGCGGTCGGCCACGGCAGCCTCCCACGCGGCATCGTCGAGATAAAGCAGCCCCGGCGGCACGGGTTTGTAGACCGTGTCCATCCGCCCCTTCTGCGCCATGGCGTGGCGGCGGGTCTGATACTGGTCCTCGATGCTGTCCCAGCGGGCGATGCGCGAGGGGGTAAGCTGGTCATCCAGCAGCACCGGCGCGTCGGGCAGGTAATCGAACAGGGTTTCCAGCCGCTCGTGGAAGAAGGGCAGCCAGTGCTCCATCCCCTGCGCCTTGCGGCCCGCGCTTACCGCCTCGTAAAGCGGGTCGTCGGTGCCGCCCGCGCCGAATTCGATGCGGTAATTCTGCCGGAACCGGGTGATGGCGGGCTCGTCCAGAATGACCTCAGACACCGGGGCCAGTTCCACCAGATCAAGCTTTTCGGTGGTGCGCTGGCTGGCCGCATCGAACCGCCGCGCCCCGTCCAGCACGTCGCCGAACAGATCGAGCCGCACCGGCCCGCCCGGACCCGGCGGATAGATGTCGATGATGCCGCCCCGGATCGCGTAATCGCCGGGTTCGGTCACGGTGGGCGCCATCACGAAGCCCATGCGCACAAGGAAATTGCGCAGCGCCTTTTCGTCGATGCGCGACCCGACGCGGGCGCTGAACGCCGCCTCGCGCAGCACGGCGCGGGCGGGCAGCCGCTGGGTCACCGCCGACAGCGTGGTCAGCAGGATGAACCGCTCCGGCATGCCATGCACCAGCCCGGCGAGCGTCGCCATCCGCGTGGCGCAGATTTCGGGGTTGGGGGACACCCGGTCATAGGGCAGACAGTCCCAGCCGGGGAAGGTGACCACCGGCATGGCGGGCGCGTAAAAGGCCAGCGCCTCGCGCAGCGCCGCCAGCCGCTTGTCATCGCGGGCGACATGAAGGACGGGACCGGCGGCCTTTGCGACCTCCGAGAGGATGAGCTTCGCATCGAAGCCCTCGGGCGCGCCGCCCATCAGGATACGGGACTGAACCATGGCCGCTGATGTGGCCCGGCGCCCGAGCGGCGTCAACCTAGAACGGCAGCGTCATCCCAGAACGCCCGCCGACATGTTCTGAAACATCCCCCAGAGTGCCGTGACAAAGATCGACATCATGCCGATGAGCTGGGTGAAGAAGCGGTGCAGCGTCAGCCTGCGCCACAGCTGCGGCCCCGACAGCCCGTCGCGGCGGATGCGGGCGGCGGTGGCGATGCTCAGCACGCCGACCCCGCTCATCGGCAGGGCCAGCAGGAACAGCGCCTGCGCAAATTCCATGTCATAGACAAAGCCCAGCACCGCAAGCACGGTCAGCATCGCAGCCCCAAGCCCGGTGATCCACAGCCCCGCCTCTTCGGTGATGAAGAGCAGCCGGTTGACGCAGATCCGGGTCATGTCTTCCAGATCCTGCGCGGCCTGTCCGCCACCGCGCCGGGCGCGGGCCACCATGTCGAAAGGCACGCCCAGCACCCAGTGGCTGGTGGTGGACCACAGCACCGCAAGGGCGATCCAGAACCACAGATTCGAGAAGGACCGCATGTCGATGGTCTCGAAAACGATACGATACCAGTCCATGCTTTTCGTTTTCCTTCCCGGCGGACCCTGTTGCTGCGGCAATCTGGGCCTCTTGTGACAGCCGTCTTTCCATGCCACCCAAGAGGGGCCTTTACAAGGGAGAGCCCCCGATGAAACCCGTGATTGCCGCCTTTCCCGCCACACGCCTGCGCCGCCTGCGGAGATCCCCCGCCATCCGCGCGCTGGTGATGCAGTCGGTGCTGGCGCCGCAGGATTTCATCTGGCCGGTCTTCGTGCGCGAGGGCGAGGGCGTGGTGGAGCCGGTGGTGTCGATGCCCGGGGTCAACCGGCTGTCGGTAGACAAGGTGGTGGAGGCCGCGCGCGAGGCCTATGCGCTGGGGATCCCGGCCATGTGCCTGTTCCCCTATACCGAGCCTGCCAAGCGCAGCGAATGCTGTTCTGAGGCATGGAACCCCGACAACCTGTCGAACCGCGCCACCCGCGCCATCAAGGACGCGGTGCCCGAACTGGCGGTGATGACCGATGTGGCGCTCGATCCCTATTCCTCCACCGGGCATGACGGCTTCGTGCGCGAGGGCGAGATCGTCAATGACGAGACGGTGGAGGCGCTGGTGAAGCAGGCGCTGAGTCAGGCCCGGGCGGGCGCCGACATCATCGGGCCGTCGGACATGATGGACGGGCGCATCGGCGCCATCCGGTCGGAGCTGGAGCGCGAGGGCTTCCACAACGTGCTGCTGCTGTCCTATGCCGCCAAATATGCCTCGGCCTTTTACGGGCCGTTCCGCGACGCGGTCGGGGCCTCGGGCGCGCTCAAGGGCGACAAGTTCACCTATCAGATGCAGCCCGGCAATTCCGACGAGGCGATGCGGCTGATCGAACGCGATCTCGCCGAAGGCGCCGACATGATCATGGTCAAGCCCGGCATGCCCTATCTGGACATCTGCCGCCGCGCCAAGGACATGTTCGGCGCCCCCACCTTCGCCTATCAGGTGTCGGGCGAATACGCGATGATCGCGGGGGCGGTGGAACGCGGCTGGCTCGACGGTGACAAGGTGATGCTGGAAAGTCTGACGGCGTTCAAACGCGCGGGCTGCGATGGCGTGCTGAGCTATTTCGCCCCCGCCGCCGCGCGGCTGCTCAACGGCTAGCGGTTTGGCGCCAAGGGCGGCGCTTCGCGGATGACAGGTCCGGAGGCCCGGCGTATAGTCCGCGCATAACCGGCGGCAAGGCCGGAGAGCAAAGATACGGCCCGGAGGGCCACGCGCAGCGAAGGACAGAGCAGCATGACACAGACAAGACGAGCCCTCATCTTTGGCATGGGCGCCGCCACGGCGCTGGCGGCCTGCGGCAATGGCGTGGGCGGCGCGGGTGCCGCCACCATCGACGCGCGCGCCGACAGCACCGTCAACCAGATGTACAGCCAGTATCCCGGCACCCGGGCGCTGGGGCAGAAGGCGGCGGGCATGCTGGTCATGCCGCTGGTCACCGAGGCCGGGCTGGGCTTTGGCGGCGCCTATGGGCGCGGCGCGCTGCGCGTGGGCGGGGCGACGGTGGATTACTATTCGCTGGTCAAGGGCAGCGGCGGGCTGCAGATCGGCGCGCAGCAATATGCGCATGTGCTGTTCTTCATGACCGACAGCGCGCTGATGAACTTCCGCCGCTCGCCGGGCTGGGCTGCGGGCGCGAACATCGAATATGCGATCCCCGAGGGCGGCGAGACGCTGGCGGCAGAGACCACCACCTCGCTGGCGCCGATCATCGCGGTGATCTTCGGCAAGTCCGGGCTGCATGTGGGCGCCACGCTGGAAGGCGTGAAATACACCCGCATCATTCCCTGAGCCCGCCTGCGGGCGCCATGGTGGCAGGGGGCGCTGCCCCCCGCCCCTTCGGGGCGTCCCCCGGGATATTTGAGGCCGAAGGAAACCGGAAGGTCCGTGGACGCGCGGTCAGTGGTAGCGGAATTCGCCCACCACCTGACGCCAGTCGCCGCTGGCCAGCGGGCGGCGGTGGCTGAAGCGCACCGAATGCAGCTTGCCCTCGATGCTGTCCTGCCAGAACTCGATGAAGCGGAAAAGCCGCGGATGATCGGGCGCCAGATCATACTCCTGCCAGACGAACGTGTTGAGCACATGGGTGTAATCGGGCATGCGGTAGAAGAATTCCGCCGTGGTCAGCCCGTAGCCCTTCAGCATGAGATCGGTTTCGCTATGCTCCATCGCGTGTCCCCTTTTGGTCGCTCGTTCTGACAGGGTGCAGCGGGATTTGTTAGTTTTCAATAAAAACAGTATGTTGGCCAGCAGGCACGGTGGCTGCCAGAAAACCTCTGGCGCTGCCATTGCGGTCTACAGCTTGCCTCTGATATAAGCAGGGACACCCAGATATAGAGCCAGAACAGACAGGCGGGCAAGTTGAGCGATACGCCGGAAACTCCTGAAACCGATGACGAAATTCCCCGCCCCCAGCGTGCCGTGCATGCGGGGCCGGTGATTTCGATCATCGACGAGATGAAGTCGAGCTACCTCGATTACGCGATGAGCGTGATCGTCAGCCGCGCGATCCCCGATCTGCGCGACGGCCTGAAACCCGTGCACCGGCGCATTCTTTATACGCTGTGGGAAAACGGGCAGACCAAATCCAAGTCCTACCGCAAATGCGCCACCGCCGTCGGTGACGTCATGGGCCGCTATCACCCCCATGGCGACAGCGCGGTCTATGACGCGCTGGTGCGGATGGCGCAGGACTTTTCCATGTCGCTGCCGCTGATCGACGGTCAGGGCAATTTCGGCTCCATGGATGGCGATCCGCCCGCCGCCTATCGATATACCGAGTCGCGGCTGGAGCGCACCGCCGAGGCGCTGCTGGAGGATATCGACAAGGACACGGTCGATTTTGTCGCCAACTACGCCAACGAGCGGATGGAGCCCACCGTCCTGCCCGCGCGCTATCCCAACGTGCTGGTCAATGGCGCCGAGGGCATCGCGGTCGGCATGGCGACGCGGATCCCGCCGCACAATCTGGGCGAGGTGGCCGATGCCACGCTGGCGCTGATCGAGAATCCCGATCTCAGCTCCGAACAGCTGATCGAGTATGTGCCCGCCCCGGACTTTCCCACGGGCGGCGTGATCCTTGGCCGGTCGGGGGCGCGCAAGGCCTATCTGGAGGGGCGCGGCAGCGTCATCATCCGCGCCAAGACGCGGGTGGAGGAGTTGCGCAAGGACCGCTACGCCATCGTCATCGACGAGATCCCCTATCAGGTGAACAAGGCCACGATGATCGAGCGCATCGCGGAATGCGTGCGCGACAAGAAGATCGAAGGCATCGCCCATGTGCAGGACGAAAGCGACCGGTCCGGCGTGCGGGTGGTGGTGGAGCTGAAGCGCGACGCGACGCCCGATGTGGTGCTGAACCAGCTGTTCCGCTTTACCCCCATGCAGGTCAGCTTTGGCTGCAACATGCTGGCGCTGAACGGCGGCAAGCCGGAACAGCTGACGCTGCGCGCCTTCCTGACCGCTTTCCTTGATTTCCGCGAGGAGGTCATCGCCCGCCGCACCGCCTATCTGCTGCGCAAGGCGCGCGAGCGGTCGCATGTGCTTTGCGGTCTGGCCGTGGCGGTCAGCAATGTCGACGAGGTGGTGGCGACCATCCGCGGCTCCGCCGATGCCTCCGAGGCGCGCGAGAAGCTGATGACCCGGCGCTGGCCCGCAGGCGACATCCTGCCCTATATCGCGCTGATCGACGATCCGACCCACAAGGCCAACGAGGACGGCACCTATAACCTGTCCGAAATTCAGGCCCGCGCCATTCTGGATCTGCGCCTGCAGCGCCTGACCCAGCTTGGCGTCAAGGAGGTCACCGACGAGCTGGAGGATCTGGCGGGCAAGATCAAGGAATACCTTGATATTCTTGGCTCGCGCGAGCGGATCATGGAGATCATCTCCAACGAGCTCAAGGCCGTGCGCGACCAGTTCGCCGTGCCGCGCCGCACCGAGATCGCCGACTGGGCCGGCGACATGGAAGACGAGGATCTGATCGAGCGCGAGGACATGGTGGTGACCATCACCCAGTCCGGCTGGATCAAGCGCACGCCGCTGTCGGAATTCCGCGCGCAGCGGCGCGGCGGCAAGGGCCTGTCGGGCATGTCGACCAAGGATGACGACGTGGTGACCCAGCTGTTCGTGGCCAATACCCACACGCAACTGCTGTTCTTCACCACCGACGGCATGGTCTACAAGCTAAAATGCTGGCGCCTGCCGCAGGGGGGCCGCACCTCCAAGGGCAAGGCCATCGTCAACATCCTGCCCATGCCCACGGGCGTGTCCATCGCCGCGATCATGCCGGTGGACCGCGATGAGGCCGACTGGGCCGATCTGCAGATCGTCTTCGCCACCTCCAAGGGCTCGGTGCGCCGCAACCGGCTGTCGGATTTCACCAATGTCATGCGCAACGGCAAGATCGCGATGAAGTTCGAGGGCGAGGATGCCGAGACGCGGCTGATCAACGCCCGCATCTGTTCGGAAAGCGATGACGTGATGCTGGTCACCAATTCGGGCCGCGCCATCCGCTTCCCGGTGCCGGAGGTGCGGGTGTTCAACTCGCGCAATTCCACCGGCGTGCGCGGCGTGAAGCTGTCCAATGGCGACGAGGTCGTGTCCATGTCGGTGATCCGGCATTTCGAGGCGGAGGCGGATGAACGCGCCTCCTATCTCAAGATGCGCCGCGCCATGGCGGGGCTGGCGGATGATGTCGACGCCGTCGAGGCACCCGAAGAGGACGAGGGCACCGAGGGCAATGCCAACAGCCCGCTGCCGCCCGAACGTTATGCCGAAATGTCGGCGGCAGAGAACCTGATCCTGACCATCACCGCGCGGGGCTTGGGCAAACTCAGCTCCAGCCACGATTATCCGGTGCGCGGACGCGGCGGCATGGGCGTCACCGCGTGGGAGAAATCCATGCGCGGCGGCGAGATCGTGGCCTCTTTCCCGGTGGAGATGGACGACCAGATCATGCTGGCCACCTCCACCGGCCAGTCGATCCGGGTGCCGGTCGAGGGCATTTCCTTCCGCTCGCGCAGCGCGGGCGGGGTCCGGGTGTTCAACACCCGCGAGGGAGAGACCGTGGTCTCGGTGGCATGGATCGCCGATCAGGGCGACGAGGCGGAGCCGGAGCCCGAAGCCTGATCCGGTGCCGACAGGCGCGTGACGACAGGAAAGGCCGGACCGCAGGGTCCGGCCTTTTTGCATCCGGGGCGGCTTGCCTTACGGCATCTCCGGTCGCGGCAGACGGTAGACGGTGACCGCGCGCCCGCAGCTTGGATCGATGGTTCTGCGGTCAAGGCACATCCCGAGCTTCTGCATGATGCGCTCTGACGCGGCATTGCCGGTCTGGCAGATGCTCACGATGTCGGTGAGGCCCAGATCGGTGACCCCAAAGGCCAGCGCGGCGGAGGCGGCTTCGGTGGCGTAACCCCTGCCCCAGCTTGCCTTGGCAAACCTCCAGCCGATTTCGACGGAAGGCAGGATTTCGGGCAGGAACTGCGGCGATGAGAGGCCCGCAAAGCCGATCAGACCGCCGCTCCGCTTGTCTGCGACCGCAAACAGCCCGTAGCCGCGCGTGGACCATCCCCGTTCGAACGACCGGATGGCGCGCGCCGCCTCCTCCGGGGTCCGGGTGGCGCCGCTGCCGATATGGCGCATGACATCCGGATCCGCACAGAGCGCCGCAAAGGGCGCGTGGTCCTCTGGCCTCCAGCCTCTGAGCCGGAGCCGCGCGGTTTCGATCTCGGGCCGGGTCATGCGGGGGTTTAAGCACGGTTCGCGATGCCGGGACAGCCCCCGCGCAGCGCGCCCTCGCACAAGGCGGGCTGCGCGGCTTTTTTCGACATCGCCGCTTCCCTCGCTGGCGCAGAACCCCCATATCTGAGCCATGCTGCGTTTTGCCCCCATCCTGCTTGCGATCCTTTATGCCGTGGTGGCCTATCACTTCTCCGCATGGCGGACGAAGCGAGAGCTGGACGCGCGGTCGACGGAGCTTGCCGATCCCAAGCTGAAGGCGCTGACCGACCGCATGGCGAAAGCGCTGGATCTGCCGCGCATCCGCGTCAACATCTATGAAATCGCCCCGGTCAACGGGCTTGCGGCGCCGGATGGCCGCATCTTCATCACGCGCGGCTTTTTCAACCGTTACAAGGCCGGCGAGGTGACGGCGGAGGAACTCGCCTCGGTCATCGCGCATGAGCTGGGCCATGTGGCGCTGGGGCATTCGCGGCGGCGCATGATCGACTTTTCCGGGCAGAATGCCATCCGCACCGCGCTGGCCATGGTGCTGGGCCGGTTCATCCCCGGCATTGGCCCGATGCTGGCGGGGCTGGTGACCTCGCTTCTGGCGGCGCGGCTGTCGCGTGGTGACGAATACGAGGCCGATGCCTATGCCGCCGCCCTGCTGGCCAAGGCGGGCATCGGCACCGCGCCGCAGAAATCGCTGTTCCGCAAGCTGGGCGCGCTGACCGGCGGCGCGGGCGGCGGCACGCCCGCATGGCTGCTGTCGCATCCCAAGACCGAGGAGCGCATCGCCGCCCTCGAGGCGCTGGAAGCGCGCTGGACCCCGGCGCCCCGGACCTGACCGCTGCGGGCCCGTCCCTGCCCGCGCGACATCATCGAACTGTCATCAAAGCAAAACGGAACCGTCAAGAAGCGGGTCTATGCGTCGCGCGAAACGTATCGCCAAGGGACAAGCGACATGATGAAGACCGCAACCACGACACTTGCCTTCGCCCTGATGGGCACCACGGTCATGGCGCAGACCGAGATCAGCTGGTGGCACGGCATGGGCGGCCGCAACGGCGAGGTCATCAACGAGATCTCGCAGATGTTCAACGACGCGCAGTCCGAATGCGTGCTGACCCCGGTGTCGCGCGGCACCTACGAAGAGGCGCTGTCCTCGGGCATCGCCGCCTTCCGGTCGGGCGAACAGCCGAACATCCTGCAGGTGTTTGACGCCGGCGCGGCCACCATCATCGCCGCCGAAGGCGCCACCGTCGCCGCCGAAGACCTGATCACCGCCGCAGGCGAAGAGTTCGACCGCGAAGCGTTCATCGCGGGCGTGCGCAATTTCTACGCCGACAGCGACGGCAAGTTCATCGGCATGCCGTTCAACTCCTCGGCGCCGATCATGTATTACAATGTCGAGGCCTTCGAGAAGGCCGGGGTCGAGCCGCCGAAGACCTGGGAAGAATTCGAAGCCGTGGCCCCCGCGCTGAAGGAAGCCGGGTATCTGCCGCTCACCGCGTCGCAGCTGACATGGATGATGGTGGAAAACTTCAAGTCGCGGAACAACCAGCAGTTCGCCACCAACAACAACGGCTATGACAGCGTCGAAGGCACTCAGATCCTCGTGACCGACGAAAATCAGGTCATGATGTTCGAGAAGCTGAAGGAATGGGCCGATGCCGGTCTGTTCGGCTTCTACGGCGCAGGCTGGGCCGACAACCAGAAGCCGTTCGAGCAGGGCGAATCCGCGCTGTGGATCGGCTCCTCGGGGTCGTTCGGCGGCCTGCAGCAGACGGCCAATTTCGAATTCTCGGCCGATTTCATGCCCTACTGGGACGTCATCGAAGGCGCTGGCACCCAGAGCTTCATCGGCGGCGCGGCGCTGTTCGCCATGTCCGGCAAGCCTGAGGCCGAAAACACCTGCACCGCGAAGTTCTTCTCCTTCCTGACCTCGCCGGAAACGCAGGTGTTCTACCACAAGGCCACCGGCTATGTGCCGATCACCGAAGCCGCCTATGAGCTGGCCAAGAGCGAAGGCTATTACGACGAGAAGCCCGTGGCCGAAGTCGGCATCCAGCAGCTGATGCTGGAAGGCGGCGAATGGTCCAAAGGCTATCGCATGGGCTTTTACCCGCAGATCCGCACCGTGATGGAGCGCGAGTTCAACCGCATCTTCTCGAACGAAGTCAGCGTGCCGGACGCGTTCCAGACCATCGAGGACGAAGGCAACCAGCTGCTGGAGCGTTTCTCCAAGACCGCTGGCTGACCGCTTCACCTGCCCTGATGGCGGGGGCCCGGGCATCTGTCCGGGCCCCCGTTTGCCATAGGCGCGGCAGGCCTGCCCTGCCCGCCCGCCCCTCCGGAAAGATCGGGTTGCCTCGTGACCGACACATCGCTTCGCACCGCCGCAAGCCACCGTTCCCTGCTGGACCGCCTGCGCGCCTGGCACAGCGCCGAAACCCCGAACCCCGCCAAGCGCGTGCAGTTCGACGCGCCGCTGACGCCGTGGCTGTTCCTGCTGCCGCAGCTGGCGGTGGTGGTGGTGTTCTTCTACTGGCCCTCGGTGCAGGCCGTCACCTCCTCGTTCTATCTGGAGGATCCGTTCGGCTTTGGCGCCACTTTCGTGGGCACCGACAATTACGCCGACGCGCTGCAGTCCAGCCAATATGCCAGCACCGCGCTCTTCACCGCCTTTTTCTGCCTTGTGGTCACCGCGCTGTCGCTGGGGCTGGGGCTGCTGCTGGCGGTCAAGGCCGACAAGGTGATCCGGGGGGCATCCAGCTACAAGACGCTGCTGATTTCGGTCTATGCCATCGCGCCGCCGGTGGCGGGGCTGATCGGCATGATGATCTTTGACCTGCATATCGGCCCGCTGACCGATCTGGCCGCCTTCTTCGGCTATGACCTGCAGGTGGGCATCAATTACTGGGATACGGCCATCGCGCTGATCACCATCTCTGTCTGGAAACAGATCCCCTATAACTTCATCTTCTTCCTGTCGGGGCTGCAATCCGTGCCGGTTTCGGTGCGCGAGGCGGCACTGATCGACGCGCGCTCCGGCTGGCGGCGGTTCCGCGACGTGACCCTGCCGCTTCTGGCCCCCACCGCGTTCTTCCTGCTGGTCATCAACATCACCTATGCGATGTTCGACACCTTCCCGATCATCGACGTGGTGGTGAAGGACAAGCCCGCCAACAACCCGATCACGCTGGTCTACAAGGTCTATCTGGACGGCTTCAAGGGCAACGACATCGGCGGGTCTTCCGCGCAGTCGGTGATCCTGATGGTGGTGGTGGCGGCGCTGACCGTGCTGCAGTTCCGCTTTCTTGAACGCCGCGTTCATTACGGGTGACATGATGCAACGCACAAAACCTCTGGATCACCTGATCCTGATCCTTGGCACGCTGTTCCTGATGGCGCCGGTGCTGATGGCGCTGATGTCCTCGACCCACAGCGCGGTCGAGATCCACAGCAACGGCGTCTATCTCACCCCCGGCAGCGACGCGCTGGCCACCTATACCAAGGTGCTGACCCATCGCGGCGGCTTTACCGGCGACGTGACCGGGCTGCGGATGCTGACCAATTCGCTGATCATGGGCATCGCCTTTGCCGTGGGCAAGATCGTGCTGTCGATGATGGCGGCCTATGCGCTGGTCTATTTCCGCTTCCGCTTTGCCACGCTGCTGTTCTGGATGATCTTCACCACGCTGCTGCTGCCGCTGGAGGTGCGCATCATGCCCTCCTATCAGGTGATGTCGACGCTGGGCCTGCTCAACAGCTATACCGGGCTGGTCGTGCCGCTGCTGGCCTCGGCCACGGGCACGTTCTTTTTCCGGCAGTTCTTCCGCTCTGTCCCCGACGAGCTGCTGGAGGCGGCGCGCATCGATGGCGCGGGGCCGCTGAAATTCTTCATCGACATCCTTGTGCCGCTGTCGCGCACGATGATGGCGGCCATCTTCATCATCATGTTCATCTATGGCTGGAACCAGTATCTGTGGCCGCTGTTGATGACCACCGATGAAAGTTTCTACACGCTGATGCGGGGCATCAAGTCGATCCTGCAGGTCTGGATCGGCAGCCAGATCCCCGATTACAACGAAGCCTTCGCCCTTGCCGTGCTGGCCATGCTCCCCCCCGTTGCGGTGGTGGTGATCTTCCAGCGCATGTTCATCAAGGGCCTGACGGAAAGCGACAAGTGATGGCGAACCTAACCCTCAAGAATGTCGGCAAGACCTATGCGGGCGGGGCGCAGGCCGCCGTCGCGGGCGTGAACATCGACATTGCCGATGGCGAATTCATCGTGCTGGTCGGGCCTTCGGGCTGTGGCAAATCCACGCTGCTGCGCATGGTGGCGGGGCTGGAAACCATCTCCGAAGGCGAGATCCACATCGGCGACCGGCTGGTGAACCAGCTTGACCCCGCCGAGCGCGACATCGCCATGGTGTTCCAGAATTACGCGCTTTATCCGCATATGACCGTGCGCGACAACATGGCCTACGGGCTGAAGAACCGCGGCGAGTCCAAGGCGGTGATCGCGGAACGGGTGGCCGAAGCCGCGCGGATGCTGGAGCTTGGGCCCTATCTGGACCGCAAGCCGCGCGCCCTGTCGGGGGGCCAGCGCCAGCGCGTCGCCATGGGCCGGGCCATCGTGCGCCAGCCTGCCGCGTTCCTCTTCGACGAGCCGCTGTCCAATCTGGATGCCAAGCTGCGCGTGTCGATGCGGATGGAAATCCGCAAGCTGCAGAAACGGCTGGGCACCACCTCGCTTTACGTCACCCATGACCAGCTGGAGGCGATGACGCTGGCCGACCGGCTGGTGGTGCTGAACGGCGGGCGCATCGAACAGATCGGCGCCCCGCTGGACATCTACCGCCGTCCCGCCTCGACCTTTGTCGCCTCCTTCATCGGGGCGCCCGCCATGAGCCTGCTCGACGCGGTCGTGACCGACGGCGCGGTGATGCTGGACGGGCACCGGCTGGGTCCCGTGGGCCGGGCCGCGGGGCCGGTCACGCTGGGCCTGCGCGCCGAGGATCTGCGGCTGGCCCCCGCAGGCGTGCCCATGGTGGTGGAGCATGTCGAAGAACTGGGCGCGCAGCGCATCGTGCATGGCAGCATCGGCGGCCAGCCGCTGGCGGTGATCGACACCGGCGACCAGCGCGTGTCGGGCGCGGTGCATGTGGCGATCGATCCCGCGCGGCTGCATCTGTTCGACACCGCCACCGGGCGGCGGCTGGAGGACGCCCACCAGCGGCAGCCGGAAGCCGTGCTCTGATGTTCCGCGCCACCACCCCCGATCTGCCCGTGCCCACAGCCGCCGATCTGGCGCTCCACGACCTGCCCCGCACCATCGCCGCGCATGATGCGCATATGGCGCAGGTGCCGGGGATGTCGTTGATCGAAACTGGCGGTGTGGCGGGCGCTGTCCCGCTGGCGCTGCCGGTGCGGGTGGCGGCATGGAACCTTGAACGCTGCCTGTTCCCCGAACCTGCCGCCCGGCATGTCGCCGATTGCGACGTGGTGCTGGTGTCGGAGATGGATCACGGCATGGCCCGCAGCAGCCAGCGCAACACCACCTGCGAGATGGCCGCCTCGCTGGGCATGGGCTATGCCTATGCGGTGGAGTTTCTGGAACTGGGTCTTGGCTCTCCGGTGGAGCTGGAATTCTGCACCGACGATCACAATACGCGCGGCTATCACGGCAACGGGCTGATGGCGAAGACGGCGCTTGAGGCGCCGTTTGCGCTGCGGCTCTGGGGGCGGCGGCAGTGGTTCGAAGATGCCGAACAGCCGCGCCTTGGCGAACGCATCGCCATTGGCGCACAGATCCAGACCGAGGCCGGGCCGGTGCTGATGGTCTCCACCCATCTGGAAAGCGCCTGCGGCCCCGATCACCGCGCGACACAGGTCGCGGGGCTGCTGGCGCAGATCGACGCGGAATTTCCCGGCCTGCCCTGCCTGATCGGCGGCGATCTGAACACCGGCAACCATAACAATGGCGACTGGCGCGCCGAAGGGCTGTTCGATCATGCCCGCCGCGCGGGCTTCACCGCCCATGGCGGACCGGAGGAACAGACCACCACCCGGCCCAGCCTGATCACCCGCTGGCCCGACCGCGCCATGAAGCTGGACTGGTTCCTGAGCCGGGGCCTGCGCATGGGCGAGACGGTGATCCGCCCCTCGCTGGATGCAGGCGGCCGCCCGCTGTCGGATCACGACGCGCTGGTGACCGAGATCCTCGGCCTCGACTAAGAGGCATGGGGGGCGGTGACGCCCCCCGCCATGGATCAGCTGCAGCCGGAGGTTGCGCCGCAGGTGTTGCATTTCAGGCAGGTGCCATTGCGGACCAGCGTGTAATTGCCGCAATCGCCGCAGGCCTCGCCCTCATAGCCCTGCATCCGCGCCTTGGTCCGCGCATCCAGCGCCATGGCCGAGCTGCTGCCGGTCAGCGTGGTGACATTGCCCGCCGCCGCGCGGGTTTCCGGCACCAGCGTGCCAAGTGCTGCCATCGGATCGGCACCGCCGCGCAGCACCACCAGTTCCTGCGGCAGCCGCTTGCGCAGATAGCCGGTGGAGCTGATCTGCTTCAGCACCTGCAGCGACCGCGACGCCGCGCCTTCGGACAGTTCGCGCAGGTTCGACACGCCCTCTTCCTCGCCCCGGCCCAGATCGTCGAAGCTTGCCCCTTCGGGCTTCACATGCGCCAGATCGGTGCGGTCCAGATAGGACACGGCCAGTTCGCGGAAGATGTAGTCAAGGATCGAGGTCGCGTTCTTGATGCTGTCATTGCCCTGCACCACGCCCGCCGGTTCGAACTTGGTGAAGGTGAAGGCATCGACAAACTCTTCCAGCGGCACGCCATATTGCAGGCCCACTGACACCGCGATGGCGAAGTTGTTCATCATGGCGCGGAAGCCCGCGCCTTCCTTGTGCATGTCGATGAAGATCTCGCCAAGGCTGCCATCGGCATATTCGCCGGTGCGCAGATAGACCTTGTGCCCGCCGATGATCGCTTTCTGGGTATAGCCCTTGCGGCGGTCGGGCATCTTTTCGCGATGCGAGCGGATGACCTCGCGGATCACCACCTTCTCCACGATCTTCTCGGCCAGCACCTGCGCCTTCTGCGCGGGCGTGCCGGTCTCCATGACCTCGGCGGCCTCGTCATCCTCCTCCACCAGCACCGAGGCCAGCGGCTGCGACAGTTTCGATCCGTCACGATACAGCGCGTTGGCCTTCAGCCCCAGCGACCAGCTCAGGTCATAGGCGCGCTGGCAGTCCGCGATGGTGGCGGTGCCGGGCATGTTGATGGTCTTGGAAATGGCGCCCGAGATGAAGCCCTGTGCGGCGGCCATCATCCGGATATGCGCCTCCATCGACAGGAAGCGCCGCCCGTGCTTGCCGCAGGGATTGGCGCAGTCGAAAACCGGGTAATGCGCCGGATCCAGATGCGGCGCGCCTTCCAGCGTCATGGTCCCGCAGACATGGATGTTCGCGGCCTCGATGTCGGATTTGGAAAAGCCCAGATGGCGCAGCAGGTCGAAGGTGGGATCGGCCAGCTCCTCCGCCGGGATGCCCAGCACCTCGCGGCAGAACTCTGCCCCCAGCGTCCACTGGTTGAAGACGAAGCGGATGTCGAAGGCGCCGCGCAGGGCGGTTTCGATCCGGTCGATCTGCGCCGCGCCAAAACCATGGCCGATCAGCGCGGTGTGGTTGACGCCCGGGGCGGTGGCGAGCGTGCCATAGCCCACGGCATAGCCCGCGATGTCTTCGATCTGGGCGGGGGTATAGCCCAGCCGGTCCAGTGCTGCGGGCACCGCGCGGTTGATGATCTTGAAATAGCCGCCGCCCGCCAGCTTCTTGAACTTCACCAGCGCAAAATCCGGCTCGATCCCGGTGGTGTCGCAGTCCATCACCAGCCCGATGGTGCCGGTGGGGGCGATGACCGACACCTGCGCGTTGCGGAATCCATGGCGCTGCCCCAGCCGCAGCGCTTCGTCCCAGCTGCTGCGCGCCAGCGCCACCAGCCGCGCATCGGGGCAATGGGCGTGATCCAGCGGCACCGGCGGCACGGCCAGCCCCTCGTAACCCTCGGCCTGCCCCTCTGCCGCGCGGGCGTGGTTGCGGATCACCCGCAGCATGGCGTCGGCATTGCGGGCATGACCCGCAAAGGCGCCCAGCTCCGCCGCCATCTCTGCCGAGGTGGCATAGGCCACGCCGCTCAGGATCGCGGTCAGCGCGCCGCAGAGCGCGCGGCCCTCGGCGCTGTCATAGCCATGGCCCAGCGTCATCAGGAGACCGCCAAGGTTGGCATAGCCCAGCCCCAGCGTGCGGAAGTCATGCGACCGCTGCGCGATCTCGCGCGACGGGAACTGTGCCATCAGCACCGAGATTTCCAGCGTCAGCGTCCAGAGCCGGGTGGCATGCACAAAGCTGTCGGCATCGAACCGGCCCTCGGTCAGGAAGGCCAGCAGGTTCATCGAGGCGAGGTTGCAGGCGGTGTCGTCCAGAAACATGTATTCCGAACAGGGGTTCGATCCCCGGATCTCGCCATCCGCCGGGCAGGTGTGCCACGCGTTCACCGTGTCGTGGAACTGGATCCCCGGATCGGCGCAGGCCCAGGCCGCATGGCCGATCTGGTCCCAAAGATCGCGCGCCTTGACGGTCTTGGCCACGCCGCCATCGGTGCGGCGGATCAGCGCCCAGTCGGCATCCTCGCGCACCGCGCGCAGGAAGGCATCGGTCACGCGGATGGAATTGTTGGAATTCTGCCCCGACACGCTGGCATAAGCCTCTGAATCCCAGTCGGTGTCATAGACCGGGAATTCGATGCTGTCATACCCCTGCCGCGCGTAATCCAGCACGCGCTTCACGTAGGTTTCGGGGATCGCGAGCTTCTTCGCCTCTCGCATGGCCTGTTTCAGCGCGGGATTGGCGGCGGGATCATGGGCGCCCTCGGCGCTGCCGTCAAAGCTCCGGATTGCCGCGAAAAGACCGTTGAGCATCTTTTCATGCATCTTGGACCCGGCGACCAGCGCCGCGACCTTCTGCTCTTCGGTGACCTTCCACTTGATGAAGGCTTCGATATCCGGGTGGTCGGCATCGACGATGACCATCTTGGCCGCGCGCCGCGTCGTGCCGCCCGACCGGATCGCCCCCGCCGCACGGTCGCCGATCTTGAGAAAGCCCATCAGGCCGGAGGACTGCCCGCCGCCCGACAGCCGCTCGCCCTCGGCGCGCAGGCCCGAGAAATTGGTGCCGGTGCCGGATCCGTATTTGAAGAGCCGCGCCTCGCGCACCCACAGATCCATGATGCCGCCGTCGTTCACCAGATCGTCGGAGACGCCCTGAATGAAGCAGGCATGCGGCTGCGGACGTTCATAGGCAGAGCGGGATTTGACCAGATCGCCGGAGACGTGATCGACGTAATAATGGCCCTGCCCCGGACCGTCGATGCCATAGGCCCAGTGCAGCCCGGTGTTGAACCATTGCGGCGAATTGGGCGCGGCCATCTGCCGGGCCAGCATCACGCGCATCTCGTCGTAATAGGCCTGCGCATCGGCTTCGGTGCTGAAATAGCCGCCCTTCCAGCCCCAGTAGGTCCATGCCCCCGCCAGCCGGTCAAAGACCTGCCGGGCAGAGCTTTCGCCGCCCTTGGGCGTGTCGGCCTGCGCAGGTTCGGACCGCCACAGGAAGTCCGGCACACCCGCTTCGGGCACCGGGCGCAGCGCCTGCGGCACCCCGGTGCGGCGCAGGTATTTCTGCGCCAGCACGTCAGAGGCGACCTGACTCCAGCCTGCGGGCACCTCCAGCGCGTCGAGCCGGAACACGGTGCTGCCGTCGGGGTTGCGGATTTCCGAACTCGTGGTGACAAATTCGATCCCGGCATAGGCATCCTTGCCCGCCGTGGTGAATTTCCTCTCGATCTTCATCGCTGCCTCGCCTCAGAAATCGCACTACACCCGGACCTGCCAGCCGTCCCGCAGGGCGCGGCGCGCGCCCCGGGTCATCGGGTGATCTGCTGGTCCGTCCTGTCCCCGCCGAGCCCCGCCAGACAAGGCGGGCGCTGATCCGGCAGGGTCAAACTGACGCAGATCAGCAGACAGGGTCAACGGGATTTTGACCCGCGTCTGCGATATATTTGGTAGGTCATAACCCCCTCGACCACTAGGGATATGGGTTATCCGGCGGCTATCCCCGGTTAGTCCCGGTTTCATCCACATCCCCGTCCCGGGCCAAGCAGGCGGCAAATCCTCACAATTCCGCCCCCGGTGCCCGGCTTATCCACAAGCCCCCCGGACCGCGCACGACCCGCGCCAAAAGCGCCGACCCGCGCTGCAGCAATGCCACAGCGGGTTTGCGCATTCCGACGCAAAAAAGGGGCAGCGGTCGCCCGCTGCCCCCCGGTCCCGCGCGACGTGAGTCGCGATCAGGATCAGACGATCATGAAATCGTCGGCTTCCAGCATCGCCCCGTTGGAGATGCGGGCGAACAGCATCTGGTCCATGCCACCCGCGCCATCGGCGTCGTAATAGACATTGCCCAGCTCGGCGTCGTAGATGATGCGGTCATCTGCATCCATGGCCATGCTGCCCATGGCGAACTGGTCCGCCATCAGCGTGCCGTCCATTTCGGCATCAAGGCCCGAGAAGACCTTGCTGCGCAGAACGATCATGTCGTCGCCCACACCGAAGTCGGCGACGATGTCGACGTTGGACTCGGCATTCGGGGTCATGTCGAACACGAAGCTGTCGGCACCGGCGCCACCGCGCAGCCAGTCATTGCCGCCCCGGCCCGCCAGAACGTTGTCGCCGGAATTGCCGGTGATCATGTTGTCCATGGCGTTGCCGATACCGTTGAGATCGGCCGTGGTCTGCAGCGCAAGGTTTTCGACATTGTCGGCCAGCAGGTAGCTGTTGAAGGCAAAGACGCTGTCGGTGCCCTCGCCGTCCATCTCGACGATGGTTTCGGCACCGTTGCGCACACGGTAGATGTCATCACCCATGCCACCCACGAGGGTGTCAAGGTTGCCCATGCCGTCCAGCGTGTTGCTGCCCGCATTGCCGGTGATGACATTCGCAAGGCCGTTGCCCACACCGGTCAGATCCGCCGTGCCCGACAGGGTCAGGTTTTCGATGTGCTGACGGCCCATCGCAAAGTCCACGGTGGAGATGACGGTATCGGTGCCTTCCCACTTGCGGCTTTCCATGACCATCGCCGCCGCGTCATCCACCAGATAGGTGTCCGACCCTTCGCCGCCGATCAGCGTGTCAGCGCCAAGACCGCCGCCGATATTGTCATTGCCATTGCCGCCATGCAGGTAATCGTCACCCCCCGCACCGCGCAGGATATCGTTGCCGTCTTCGCCATAGGCCACGTCGCCCATCCTGCCGGTGGACACGTTGGCAAAGCCCTGATCGCTATCGGCCCAGCTGCCGGTGTGGATCTCGTCATTGCCCGCACCACCAAAGATGGTGTCAGAGCCATCAGCCATGGCATCAAAGGCGCGGCCAGTCACGGCCTGCACACGGCTGTCATCGTCGCCGGTGATGATGTCATCGCCGTCGCGCCCGCGGATCAGGTCATTGCCCGCCCCGCCGGTCAGGCCGTTGTCATATTCCGACAGCGGCAGGTTGCCAGCAGCAGCCGTGCTTGCGGCATCCATCTGGTTGTCATCGGCCACCCCGGCATCAATCCGGTCATTGCCGTCGCCGCCATCAACGGCATCGCGGCCCGACCCGGCGATCAGCCGGTCATTCCCGGCACCGCCGGAGATCACGTCGTCATCGGCGCCGCCATTCAGGAAGTCGTCGCCGCCATTGCCGAAGACCGTGTCATCGCCCGGCCCGGCACCAAAGGTGTCGTTGCCGTTGCCAAGGTTGAACATGTCGCTGGCGATGTCGCGCTGCACGCCCAGAAGGCGCATGGCTTCGGCCATGTCGATGGTTTCGATCTCGCCCGCAGCGGCGGGAAGGATCGGGATGAAGCCGTTTTCACCGCCATTCACCTCGCCCATCGTGCCCTCGCCGATGCCATCCGGCACGGTGACGCCGTGCAGAACGATCTCGCGCAGGGCCAGCGGCATGATGTCGGACGCTTCATACTGCGTGCCGGTCACCGGGCTCATGAACTGGCTGTCATCGCCCAGATCGTAGGACTGGAAGAAGCTCAGCTGCCCCATGGCATCGCTGGGGGTGAATTCGCCGTCAGCGTCCTGCAGCGTCAGCAGCACGTCGCCATACTGCCCCACGCCTTCCAGAACCTCGACCATGCCGTCGCGGTCGGTGTCATTGGCCAGCGTCGGGGACACCGAATTGATCGGATTGCCCGCCTCGTCAAACCGGCCATGAATGTGCTGGATATGGCCGATGCCGGGCGTCAGCCCTTCAGCGGTGATCGCGACGTTCAGATATTGGGTGCCATCCTCCTCGGTGGCCGTGGCCAGGATTGCGGTTCCGGAGACGCCGGAACTGTTGAGCGCATCGAAGTCGACTTTCCAGAACGCATCCGCCCCTTCAAGGAAGGCCGCGTAAGACGTGTAGCTGTTCGCAAGATGTGCCATGAGTCCTCCTGTAGCAACGTGGCCCCGTAGGCACGGATGGCACGCGACAGGAGTTTCAGAAGCTTTTTCAGCGCCCATGCGGAATTAGCCCAAGCCCCTGACGGGCCACGACTTTTTCTGATACACGAAGCTGTGAACTGGCAATCCGCCTGCTGTGTCGCCCGCATGACCCCCTCTGTCCGGAGGACCGCAGGCTGCGGCAGGGAAGAAAACTGGTCGGGGCGATAGGATTCGAACCTACGACCTACGGTACCCAAAACCGTCGCGCTACCAGGCTGCGCTACGCCCCGACGCGGACCCGCTTACAACCGGGAACGCGGATTGGAAAGACACGAAATCACTCGCAGGGCCAAACAGGTTCGGCAATCGCCGGATGGCGCATCTCGCTGCCCGGCACGATGCCCAGCTGGTCCGCGAGCCCGCCGTTGATTTCCAGCACGAACTGCGACGGCGCCCCGCTGGGGATGGGGGTCAGATCGCCCGGCACCGCACGGTCATGCACGGACACCACGCGGCCCTGCGCGTCGGCAAACACCATATCCAGCGGGATCAGCGTGTTCTTCATCCAGAACGACACCGGCGCCTCGCGCTCATAGACAAACAGCATCCCCGCGCTGGCGGGCATCTCTTCGACATGCATCAGCCCCTGCGCGCGGGACGCGGCATCATCGGCGATCTCCACGCGGAAGCTGGCAGAGCCCCAGTCGCCACGCAGCCAGACGGTATCGTCCCGGCACGCGGCCTGCGCCCCCTGCCCGATCAGTGCGAACGCAAGCGCGCTCAGACAGAGACGGAAAGTGCCGTTTCCCATGCCGAAACCTCCGTTGCCATCTGGCCGCGGCGCCCGTCGATCACGCGGATCGCCAGCGCTTCGCCGGGCTGCAGATCCGCCAGACCCGAGCGGCGCAACACTTCAATGTGAATGAACACGTCCTCGGATTTGCCGAAGATATTGGCAAATCCAAAGCCCTTGGCCTTGTCGAACCACTTCACCCGCGCCGGTTGCAGCGGTGCGGCGCGCATCACTTCGGGGTCGATCCCTTCGAAATCGGCCAGAGGCGCCCCCGGGGGCGCTTCGGGCGGCTCGATCTTCAGAACCTCGGTGGCCTGAATCCCGCGTTCGGTCTTTTGCACGCCAATTTCGATCCGCGCCCCATCGGCCACCGAGCTTTGGCCGAAATTGCGCAGCACATTCGCATGCAGCAGGATGTCCGGACCACCCTCGTCCGCGATGACGAAGCCGAAACCCTTGACGGGATCGAACCACTTCACGCGGCCAAGTACGCGGCGCGTCTCGCTCTCGTTCTGTGTCAAATGCGTTTCCACTGGTAGTCTGCGTATCCCCGTCCCTCTTTCGCCAAGCGGATGCGGGAATGCAAGTCATTGCAACCTGTATTTTCTGCCTGCCAGCCGTTCACGCGACGTGAAATTCATGGATTTAACCTGTGGATAGCCCACGGATCGGCCTCGGAATTCCTACGCCAGACAAAGCGATCGTGCAACCTGAAGGCGCCGTCCGCCCAAAATTCAATCTCCGTCGGCGTCACGCGAAATCCGCCCCAGAATGGCGGCCGCGGCGGGTTCGGACCTTTGGTCGCGGTGACCTTCGCCACCTCCGCCATCAGCGCCGCGCGGGAGGACAGGGGCTGCGACTGCGCCGAGGCCCACGCCCCCAGCCGCGACTTCATCGACCGCGAGGCGTAATAGGCATCCGCCTGCGGCCCCTCTTCGCGCACAACCGTACCGCGAACGCGGATCTGGCGGCGCAGCGACTTCCAGTGCATCACGAAGGCGGCCTTGCCCGCCTGTTCGATCTCCCGCGCCTTGGTGCTGGTGTAATTTGTGTAAAAGACGAAAGCTGCGGCCTCGATCTCTTTCAGCAGCACCATGCGCGCATTGGGCATGCCATCGGCATCCACGGTGGACAGCGCGATGGCATTGGGGTCGTTGGGCTCTGTCGCCTCTGCCTCGGTCAGCCAGCGGCGCGCGATGGCAAAGGGGTCGTCCCCGGCAAAAATCCCGTCCCGGTCGGTCATGATCCTGCTCCTTCTGCCTCTGGGAAGAGGCTGCTCTTGATGCCCCCCCGGCAATCGCCTAAAGGGTTCGAGAATTTCAATGCCGGGTGGAGATGCGGGATGTCAAACACTCTGATGGCGGGCAAACGCGGCCTGATCATGGGACTTGCCAATGACAAGTCCATTGCCTGGGGCATCGCCAAGGCGCTGCGCGGGGCCGGGGCCGAGCTTGCGTTCTCCTATCAGGGCGAGGCGCTGAAAAAGCGGGTCGGTCCGCTGGCGGCGGAACTGGGCTCTGACATCGTGCTGCCCTGCGACGTGGGCGACGAGGCCTCCATCGACGGGCTGTTCGACGGCCTGCGCGACCGCTGGGACAGTCTCGATTTCATCGTGCATGCCATCGGCTTTTCCGACAAGAACGAGCTGCGCGGGCGCTATGTCGACACCAGCCGCGGCAACTTCACCATGACCATGGACATTTCGGTCTACAGCTTCACCGCCGTGATGCAGCGCGCCGAAAAGATGATGACGCGGGGCGGCTCGGCCCTGACGCTGACCTATTACGGCGCCGAACGGATCATGCCGCATTACAACGTGATGGGCGTGGCCAAGGCGGCCCTGGAAGCCAGCGTGCGCTATCTGGCCGAGGATCTGGGCAAGGACGGCATCCGCGTCAACGCCATCTCGGCGGGTCCGATCAAGACGCTGGCCGCCTCCGGCATCGGCGATTTCCGCTACATCATGAAGTGGAACGAATACAATTCGCCGCTGCGCCGCAACGTGACCATCGAGGATGTCGGCGGCTCCGCGCTTTATCTGCTGTCCGATCTGGGGTCGGGCGTCACCGGCGAGACGCATCACGTCGACGCTGGCTACCACGTTGTCGGCATGAAGGCCGTCGACGCCCCCGACATCACCAAAACCTGAGCCGGAGACACGCGCATGGACCGTCTGCCCCACGAAAAAGGTTTCCACGTCAGCTGGGACCAGCTGCACCGCGACAGCCGCGCGCTGGCGTGGCGGCTGCAGGGGCAAGGCGACTGGCGCGCCGTGATCGCGATCACCCGGGGCGGCATGGCCCCGGCGATGATCGTCGCGCGCGAGCTGGACATCCGCATGGTCGATACGATCTCGGTCAAGAGCTATGACCACCAGACCCAGTCCGAACCGCGCGTCATCAAGTTTCCCGACATGGAGGTGATGGGTGATGGCGAGGGCGTGCTGATCGTCGACGATCTGGTGGATACCGGGCGCACGCTGGAAGTGGTGCGCGCCCATCTGCCCAAGGCGCATGTGGCCACGGTCTATGCCAAGCCCAAGGGGCGGCCCATGGTCGACACCTATGTGACCGAGGTCAGCCAGGACACGTGGATTTTCTTCCCGTGGGACATGGCCCTGCAATATGTGGAACCTTACCGGGGCGCCTGAGCGCCCCGGCCTTGCCCGCGTCTACAGCGCCGCGCGCAGCGTGTCGCGCCACGGTGTGGTGGGCCGCCCGATCAGCCGCGACAGCGTGTGGTCGTCGCTGTAAAGCCCGCCCTGCGCCGCGCCCGCATCGCTGTCCGCAAGCATCTCGGCCAGCGGCGCGGGCAGCCCCGCCCCGGTCAGCGCCGCCGCATAGGCCGCTTCGGTCATGCTGACGTAAGGCACAGGCTTTCCCGCCAGATCAGACAGCGCTGCGGCAAAGTCGGACAGGCTGTAACTGTCATCCCCCGCCAGTTCATAGACGGTGCCGGACGCGGGCTGCGGCCCGGTCAGCACCGCCACGGCGGCGGCGGCGTAATCCGCCCGCGCGGCAGAGGAAATCCGCCCCTCGCCCGCCGCGCCGATCAGCGCATCATGGGCCAGCGCGGGGGCGGCGCTCATCACGTGGTTCTCGGTATACCAGCCATTGCGCAGCACGGCATGGTCAAGCCCCGAGGCGGCAAGCGCGCGCTCCGTCTCCAGATGTTCCGGCGGCAGCATGGACAGCGGCGAGCTGTCGGCGCGCAGGATCGAGGTATAGGCGACAAAGCCCACGCCTGCGGCCTTGGCGGCCTCGATCACGCGGGCATGCTGTGCCGCGCGTTTGCCCACCTCGCTGGAGGAGACCAGCAGCAGCTTGCCCACGCCCTGCAGCGCCGCCTCCAGCGCCGCGCTGTCGTCATAAGAGGCAAGCCGCACCTCAAAGCCCTGCGCCGCCAGCGCCTCGGCGGTCTCGGGGCGGCGCACCAGCGCGCCGATCCGCGCGCCGGGCTCTGCGGCCCGAAGCCCGGCCAGCACCAGCGCGCCCAGCTGTCCGCTGGCGCCGGTGACGAGATAGTCAAGCGAAGGGGTCATGGCAGCATCCTTGCATATGGTCTGCGGTTCACAGACGGTCTATGGTCTCTGATCTAGACCACCCCCGGCGATCCGTGAAGGAGGCACCTTTTGATGACCAAGGCACAGCAAGGGAACCTTGTGGCGGTGCGCGGGATGCTGAACAGCATGGCGCAGTGGACGGGGGCGCCCGCCGATGCCGGGCAATGCCCGGTGCGCGACGTGCTGGACCGGGTCGGCCAGAAATGGACGCTGCTGATCCTTGTGGCGCTGGAACCCGGCCCGCGCCGGTTTTCGCAGCTGCACCGGCAGGTCGGCGACATCTCCAAGCGGATGCTGACCCAGACGCTGCGGCAGCTGGAACGCGACGGGATGGTGGCGCGGCAGGTGTTTCCGACCAAACCTCCTGCGGTGGAATACAGCCTGACCGATCTGGGCCGGTCGGCGCTGGATCCGATCGGCCTGCTGCTGGTCTGGGCCGACCGGCATCATGGCGCGATCCGCGCCGCCCGCGCCCGCTTTGACGCTGCCGAAGGGTGACCCCCCTTTTCCCCGCCCCCTCCCGCTGCTAGCGTCCGCCGGCATCGACAGGGAGACCACCACATGAGCCGCATGAGCCGCACCCAGACCACCTTTGCCCCCCCGGTGATGGAGGCGCGGCGCTGGCTGGCCGGGGTGGAGTTTCCCGCCGACCGTCCGCTTATCAACGTAAGCCAAGCCGCCCCGGTGGAGCCGCCGCCCGCGCCGCTTGTCGCCGCGATGGCGGAGGCACTGGCCGATCCCGCCACCCATCTTTACGGCCCGGTGCTGGGCCTGCCCGAGCTGCGCGCGGAGCTTGCCGCGCATTGGTCGGCCCATTACGGCGCGCCGGTCGCCGCCGAACAGGTGGCCATCACCGCAGGCTGCAATCAGGCCTTTGCCGCGACCATTTCGGCGATCTGCGGCGAAGACGACGAGGTGCTGCTGCCGACGCCGTGGTATTTCAATCACAAGATGTGGCTCGACATGGACGGCGTGCGCGCCGTGCCGCTGCCCGCCGATGACCACCTGATCCCGCAGCCCGACACCGCCCGCGCCCTGCTGACCCCGCGCACCCGTGCCATCGTGCTGGTCTCGCCCAACAATCCCGGCGGCGCGGAATATCCCGCCGAGGTGCTGCGCGGCTTTCTGGATCTGGCGCGCGAGGCGGGGATTCACCTGATCGTTGACGAAACCTACAAGGATTTCGACAGCCGCAGCGGCGCGCCGCATGACCTGCTGGCCGATGCGGGCGACACGCTGGTGCAGCTTTACAGCTTTTCCAAGGCGTATCGGCTGACCGGGCATCGGGTGGGCGCAGTGATCGGCCCCGTCTCGCTGCTGCCCGAGATCGAGAAATTCCTTGATACCGTGACCATCTGCGCGCCGCAGCTGGGCCAGCGCGCAGCCCTCTGGGGCCTGCGCAACCTTGGCGACTGGGTGGCGGGTGAACGGGCCGAAATCCTTGACCGCCGCGCCGCCATCGCCGAACACATGCCGCAGCTGGAGGCGCAGGGCTGGCGCCTGCTGGGCCTTGGCGCCTATTTCGCCTATCTGGAACATCCCTTCGCGGAAAGCTCCGCGCAGCTTGCCCCCCGGCTGGTGGCGGAGGCTTCGGTGCTGGCCCTGCCCGGCACCATGTTCATGCCCGAGGACGACCCGCGCGGCGCCCGGCAGTTCCGGCTGGCCTTCGCAAATGTGGACCGCGCGCAGATCGCCACGCTCTTCGACCGGCTCGCAGCGCTTGACTGGGCTCTTGCGACCCCGGGTCCGGCCAAGTAGACCACGCCAGAACCAAGACAACACGAGGCTTCCATGGCACGCGGCAAAAGCAGCATCACCAAGACCCTTGTCTGGGGCCTTCTGATCCTTGTGGTGATGGGCTTCGGCGCCTTCGGCACGGTCAGTTTCTCGGGCGGCGTGCGGGGACTGGGCGATGTCGGCCAGACCGAGATCACCTCCGACGCCTATGCGCGGACGCTGCAGAATGAAATGCAGGCGCTGCAGGCCCAGACCGGCCAGCCGGTCACCATGGCGCAGGCGCAGCAATGGGGGCTGACCGACCGCGCGCTGGCGCAGGTGGTCACCAGTGCCGCGCTGGACGAGGAAGCGCGCCGCATCGGCCTGTCGGTGGGCGACGCGCAGGTGGCCGAGGAACTGGCGGCAATCTCCGCGTTTCAGGGCCCCGATGGCAGCTTCAGCCGCGACGGCTACGCCATGGCGCTGCGCAATGCCGGGCTGAGCGAGGCGGAATTCGAAGAGGATCTGCGCCGCGAAAGCGCGCGTTCGCTGCTGACCGGCGCGATCCTGTCCGGCACCGCCCTGCCCGACACTTATGTGGACACGCTGCTGTCCTGGGCGGGCGAGACCCGCAATTTCACCTGGGCCCGGCTTGGCCGCGACAGCCTGAACACCGGCCTGCCCGTGCCGTCAGAGGCGGATCTGCAGGCGTGGTATGAGGAAAACATCGACCTCTTCACCCTGCCCGAAGCCAAGGCCGTGACCTATGCATGGATCACGCCGGACATGATCCTCGACACGGTCGAGGTGGACGAGGACACGCTGCGCGCCGCCTATGAAGAGCGGATCGCCGAATACAACCTGCCGGAGCGGCGGCTGGTCGAACGTCTGGTCTTTGGCAATGACGCCGAGGCACAGGCGGCGCTGGACCGCATCACCGCAGGCGAGACCGATTTCGAAACCGTGGTCGACGAGCGCGGACTGGCGCTGTCGGACATCGATCTGGGCGATCTGCCCGAGGGCGCGCTGGACGAGGCGGGCGCTGCGGTCTTTGCCGCAGAGGTCGGTCAGGTCGTCGGGCCGCTGCCCTCCGATCTGGGGCCCGCGCTTTACCGCGTAAACGGCGTGCTGGAGGCGCAGGAAACCCCCTATGAGGATGCCGTGCCGCAGCTGCGCGACGAACTGGCGCTGGACCGCGCCCGCCGCGTGATCGCGGGCATGGCGCAGAGCCTTGACGACGATCTGGCGGGTGGCGCCACGCTGGAGGATCTGGCCGAGGAGACCGAGCTGGATCTGGGCCAGATCGACTGGACCGAAGCCAGCGACAGCGGCATCGCGGGCTATGACGCCTTCCGCGAGGCCGCCGCCGCGATCACCGCCGAGGATTACCCCGAGATCCGCGATCTGGGCGATGGCGGCATCTTCGCGCTGCGGCTCGACGAAATCCGCCCGCCCGCCCCGCAGCCGTTTGACGCGGTGCGCGATCAGGTCGGACAGGGCTATGACGCCGAACAGGCCACCGAGGCGCTGCTGGCACAGGCCCGCACGCTGGCGGACCGCATCGCCGCCGGGGAAAGCTTTGCCGATCTGGGGCTGGAGCCCGTCACCGAAGAAGGTCTGACCCGCGATGCCCGCATCGAAGGCCTGCCCGACGCGCTGCTGCCCGAAGCCTTCACGCTGGAGCCCGGCACCACCGCCACCCTGCCCGGCGATGGCAGCGCGCTGATCCTGCGGCTGGATGCGGTGACCCCGGTGGACCGCACCACCCCCGAGGCCGAGGCGCTGGCCGGGCTGCTGCGCGACCGCGCCGCCTCCGCCGTGGCCAATGACCTTTACCGCGCCTTCACCACCGACATCCAGAACCGCGCCGGGGTGCGGATCGACCAGCAGGCGGTCACCGCCGTCCACACCAGCTTCCAGTGATCGCCATGGCCAGCCTGTTTCCCACCTTCAACGACTTCGCCCGCGGCTACGAGGCCGGCCAGAATCAGGTGGTACACGCCCGGCTGGCCGCCGATCTGGACACGCCCGTGTCTCTGATGCTGAAACTGACGGGGGCCGCCAAGGATGCCTTCATGCTGGAATCGGTGACCGGCGGCGAGGTGCGCGGGCGCTATTCCATCATCGGCATGAAGCCCGACCTGATCTGGCGCTGCGACGGCACGCGGTCGCGGATCAACCGGCAGGCGCGGTTTGACCCCGACGCGTTCAAGGATCAGGACCGCGACCCGCTGACCGAACTGCGCGCGCTGATCGCCGAAAGCCGGATCGAGCTGCCCGAGGATCTGCCGCAGGCGGCGGCGGGGCTGTTCGGCTATCTCGGCTATGACATGATCCGGCTGGTGGAACATCTGCCGCATGTGAATCCCGATCCGGTCGGCCTGCCCGATGCGGTGATGCTGCGCCCGTCGGTGGTGGCGGTGCTGGACGGCGTCAAGGGCGAGGTCACCGTGGTCGCCCCGGCATGGGTGCAGTCGGGGCTGTCGGCCCGCGCCGCCTATGCGCAGGCCGCCGAACGGGTGATGGACGCGGTGCGCGATCTGGAACGCGCCCTGCCGCAGGCGGGCCGCGAACTGGGCGAGGCGCATGAAGCCGCAGCCCCGGTGTCGAATTTTACCCGCGACAGCTACAAGGCGGCGGTGGAGAAGGCCAAGGATTACATCCGCGCCGGTGACATCTTTCAGGTGGTGCCCGCGCAGCGCTGGACGCAGGAGTTTCCGCTGCCGCCCTTCGCGCTTTACCGCTCGCTGCGGCGCACCAACCCCTCGCCCTTCATGTTCTATTTCAACTTCGGCGGGTTTCAGGTGATCGGCGCCAGCCCGGAGATCCTCGTGCGGGTTTTCGGCAATCAGGTGACCATCCGCCCGATCGCGGGCACCCGCCCGCGCGGCGCCACCCCCGAGGAAGACCGCGCGCTGGAAGCCGACCTGCTGTCGGACAAGAAAGAACTGGCCGAACATCTGATGCTGCTTGATCTTGGCCGCAACGATGTGGGCCGCGTCGCCAAGATCGGCACGGTGCGCCCGACCGAAAAATTCATCATCGAACGCTATTCCCACGTCATGCACATCGTGTCGAACGTGGTGGGGGAGCTTGCCCCCGAACATGACGCGCTTTCGGCGTTTTTTGCGGGCATGCCCGCAGGCACCGTGTCCGGCGCGCCCAAGGTCCGCGCCATGCAGATCATCGACGAGCTGGAGCCGGAAAAGCGCGGCGTCTATGGCGGCGGGGTCGGCTATTTCAGCGCGGGCGGCGACATGGACATGTGCATCGCCCTGCGTACCGCCATCGTGAAGGATGAAAAGCTCTACATCCAGGCGGGCGGCGGCATCGTCTATGACAGCGATCCCGACGCGGAATATATGGAAACCGTCCATAAATCGAACGCCATCCGCCGCGCCGCCGCCGATGCCGCGCGCTTCACCGGCAACGGCAACGGCTGACCCTTGCCCCGGCGAGGCACGGTCGGCTCGGGTCGGCCTGCCTCCGGCGGGGATATTTCTGGTCAGAAGAAACGGCGGGGTCTGCTCTGCAGCTTCTTCTGACCCCAAATATCCCGGGGGTGAATTGGCCGCAGGCCAAGAGGGGGCAGCGCCCCCTCCCTCGCAGCCCCCAAGCCCTCAGGCATGCACGGTGGTATAGGTGCCCTCGCCGCAGAGGATGCCGCGGAAGCCGCCGGGCTCGTCCAGCGAAAACACGATGATCGGCAGGTCATTGTCGCGGGCAAGTGCTATGGCCGAGGCGTCCATGACTTTCAGGTGCTTGGCCAGACAGTCGTCATAGCTCACCCGGTCATAGCGCACTGCATCCGCATGTTTCATCGGATCCTTGTCATAGACCCCGTCTACCTTGGTGCCCTTGAAGATCACCTCGCAGGCCATTTCATTGGCGCGCAGCGTGGCCGCGGTGTCGGTGGTGAAATAGGGGTTGCCGGTTCCTGCGGCAAAGATGCAGACCCGCTTCTTTTCCAGATGGCGCACGGCGCGGCGGCGGATATAGGGTTCGGCCACCTCGTCCATGCGGATGGCGGAAATCACCCGGGTGAAGACGCCCATTTCTTCCAGTGCCGACTGCATGGCCAGCGCGTTCATCACCGTTGCGAGCATGCCCATGTAATCGGCGGTGGTGCGCTCCATGCCCTGCGCCGATCCGGCGAGGCCGCGGAAGATGTTGCCGCCGCCGATGACCATGCAGATCTCGACCCCCATGTCATGCACGGATTTGACTTCGCGGGCGATGCGCTCGACGGTGGGCGGATGCAGGCCGTAGCCTTGGTCGCCCATGAGCGCCTCGCCAGAAATTTTCAGCATCACGCGCTTGAAGGTGGTCTGCGGCTGATCGGCCATGTTGCGCTCCGTTCCGGCAGGGTTCAAAATCGCGCGCATAGATGACGGAAAACCCCCGGCGCCGCAATGGTGCACAGGCACGACAGGAAAGAACAGGCGTGACGGATCCGCTTTACAGGCTTGCGCCCGATCCCGATGCCCCGATCCTGATCGCGGGCCCGACGGCCAGCGGCAAATCGGCGCTGGCGCTGCGGCTGGCCGAGGCCACGGGCGGCGTGATCGTCAACGCCGATGCGATTCAGGTCTATTCCGACTGGCGCGTGCTCACCGCCCGCCCCTCCGCCGCCGAAGAGGCGCGCGCCCCCCATGCGCTTTATGGCCATGTGCCGGGGGATGTCGCCTATTCTGTGGGCGACTGGCTGCGCGATCTGGCGCCGCTGCTGCGCGCGGGGCCCCGGCCCATCATCGTGGGCGGCACGGGCCTCTATTTCGCCGCGCTGACCGAGGGGCTGGCCAGCATCCCCGCCACGCCGCCTGCGATTCGCGCCACTGCCATGGCCCGGCTGGAGGCGGGCGAACGCCCCGACATGGTGGCAGAGCTTGACCCCGCCACCCGCGCCCGCATCGACGTGCTGAACCCGATGCGGGTGCAGCGCGCGTGGGAGGTGCTGCAGGCCACCGGGCGCGGGCTGGCCTGCTGGCAGGCCGACACCCCGCCGCCGCTGCTGCCGCTGGCGCAGGTCCAGCCGGTGCTGGTGCAGGCGGAGCGCGACTGGCTCAACACCCGCATCGCCGACCGCTTCCGCCAGATGGTCGAGACCGGCGCGCTGGAAGAGGCGCAGGCCAACCTGCCGCACTGGCGCCCCGACCTGCCTTCGGCCAAGGCCATCGGCGCAGCGGAGCTGATGGCGCATCTGCGCGGCACCCTGCCGCTGGAAGAGGCGATCGACCGCGCCAGCATCCTGACCCGGCAGTTCGCCAAGCGGCAGCGCAGCTGGTTCCGCGCCCGGATGGCCGACTGGCCCCGGATCAGCCCTGCGGATCTGCGCTGAATGACTACGCCCGCCGGGATCAGGCTTGTCTCTCCCGGCCAGCTTCCGCCCTGGCACTACGGCCTGCTGCACGACCGGCCCGCCATGACGCTGCTCTGGATCACGCGCGGACAGGGGCGCATCACCGTCAACGGCATCCGGCGCGGGCTTGGCACCCATAACGCGGTGTTCGTGCCGCCGGGTGTGCTCTTCGCGCTTGACCCCGGCCCGCAGGCGCTGACGCTGGTCCTGCACGCGCCCGCGTCCGAAGATGCGCTGTTCCCCGACGAGCCGCTGCATCTGCGCATCCGCGATGCCCGCGCGCAGGCCGAACTGACCGGACTGCTGGAGGGGATGCAGCGCGAGATCAGCCAAAACCGTCCGCATCTGGCCGAGGCGCTGTCCGCGCAGGTGCAGCTATCAGGCGTCTGGCTGCGCCGTCAGGAGGCGGCGGGCGCCGCCGACCATCCACCCGACTGCGCCGCATTGCGGCTGGCGGTGGCCTATGCCGGGTCGGTGTCCGCCCGGTTCCGCAGCGCCGCAGGGCCCGGCGATCTGGCTGCCGAGCTGGGGGTGACCGGCACCCATCTGACCCGCGCCTGCCGCACCGCCTGCGGGCGCAGCGCGCTCGACATCCTGTCCGAACGCCGCCTGCACGAGGCGCGGCGCCTGCTGGCGCAGCCTGCCCCGCCCATTGGCCAGATCGCGCGGGATCTGGGCTTCAACAGTGCGGCCTATTTCACCCGCTTCATCCGCCGCCTGACCGGACAGTCGCCCAGCGACCTGCGGGCGCTGGCGCAGCAGTCGCCCGGCACGCGGCCCGGCGGGCCTGCCCGGCTGCCGCCCGCGCCGGTGCGGCGCATCTTGCGTTGACGCGGATGGCGCTTCCATGCGCAATACGCGCAGCCGATGCCCCATCACCGCAGGAGGCCGCGATGACCCCATGCCATGATCCGCACTGGATCCATCCCGCCGCGCGGGCCGAGGCTGTGGCGCTGGCGCGGGGCCAGCAGAGCCGCCGCGATTTTCTGACCCGTGTCACCGCGCTGGGGGTGGGGGCTGCCGCAGCCTATGCGCTGGCGGGCCTGCCCCGCCCCGCCATGGCACAGACCGACCCCGCCCCCCCCGGACCCACCACGCTGCGCATCCAGATGGAGGTGCGCCCGCTTCGGGATCCGCGCACCTTCGACTGGTCCGAGATCGCGAATTTCACCCGGGGCTGGCTGGAATATCTGGTGGAATACAGCCATGACGGCAGCCTGCGCGGCATGCTGCTGGACAGCTGGCAGGCCAATGACGATGCCACCTCCTATGTGCTGCGGGTCCGCCCCGGCGTGGTCTGGACCACGGGCGAACCCTTTGGCAGCGCCGATGTGGCGCGCAACTTCGACTACTGGTGCGACCGCAGCGTCGAGGGCAATTCCATGGCCAGCCGGCTGCAGGCGCTCATCGATCCCGAAACCGACCGGCTGCGCGCAGGCGCGGTGGAGGTGCTGGATGACCTGACCCTGCGCCTGCACCTGTCGCAGCCCGATGTGGCGCTGATGGCGGGGCTGTCGGACTATCCCGCCGCCGTGGTGCATATGCGGCATGATCCGGCGTCGATGCTGACCGATCCAGTGGGCACCGGCCCCTATCTGCCCGAAAGCCTGGACCCCGCCCGCCGCGCCGTGCTGGTGCGCAACCGCGCGCATCGCTGGTGGGGTGACACCGCCGAGGGCTGGGGCGGCGCCACGCTCGACCGGATCGAGTTTCTGGATTACGGCACCGATCCCGCCGCATGGCTCGCCGCCGCCGAGGCGGGCGAGATCGACATGCTTTATGAAAATGTCGGCGATTTCATCGACCTTGCCGATCAGATGGGCTGGACCCGGTCAGAGGTGCAGACCGGCGCCACCGTGGTGCTGCGCGGCAATCAGGACGCGCTGGTGGACGGGCGCGCCATCTATGCCGATCTGCGGGTGCGCCGCGCGCTGCAGCTGGCCATCGACAACGCGGTCTGTCTGGAACTGGGCGATGCGGGCCGTGGTCAGGTCGCCGAGAACCACCATGTCGCGCCGATCCATCCCGATTACGCCCCGGTGGGCGGCACCGAATATGATCCCGCCCGCGCCCGCGCGCTGATCGAGGAGGCGGATCTGGCCGGGGTCGAGCACGAGATCGTCACGCTGGATGACGGGCTGACCCGACGCACCGGCGATGCGGCGGCGGCGATGCTGCGCGATGCGGGCATCAAGGTGCGACGCCGGGTGCTGCCGGGATCGGCCTTCTGGCAGGACTGGCGCAGCTATCCGCTGTCGATCACCGAATGGAACCACCGCCCGCTTGGCGTGCAGATCCTCGCGCTGGCCTATCGCTCGGGCGAGGCATGGAACGAGACGGGCTATGCCAATCCGGAGTTCGACGCGCTGCTGGCCCGCGCCTTGACCATCGCCGATGCCGAGGAACGCCGCAGCCTCATGGCCGAGATCGAGCAGCTGCTGCAGAAAGATGCCGTGATCGTGCAGCCGTTCTGGCGCTCGCTCTACCGGCACAGCCGCCCGGGCGTGACCGGGGCGGACATGCACCCGTCCTTTGAAATCCACCTTTACCGGCTTGGCATCACCGCCTGACGCCACCTTTTCGGGAGCCTGCCCCATGCTGATCCTGCACCACGCGCCACAGTCCCGGTCCACCCGGATCGTGCAGCTGATTGCCGAAATGGGCATCGAGGCGGAGGTGGACCTGCGCCTGACGCAGATCCCGCGGATGGACGGATCGGGCGGGCGCGATCCCGGCAACCCGCATCCCGAAGGCAAGGTGCCGCTGCTGGAGCATGACGGCGCGCAGGTCAGCGAAAGCAATGCGGTGATGCTGTATCTGACCGATCTTTACCCCGACACGGCGCTTGGCCGCCCGGTGGGCCATCCGTCGCGCGGCGCCTATCTGTCGTGGCTGGCATGGTATGGCAACGTGTTCGAGCCGGTGCATCTTCTGCATTTCGCGCAGCTGAGCCATCCGGCGCTGAGCGCCAGCCTGCGCGACGTGCCCGCCGCCGTGGCGCGCCTGCAGGCGGCGCTGGCGGAACGCGACTGGCTGGTGGATGACCGCCTCAGTGCGGCGGACATCCTTGTCAGTTCCACCTATGGCTGGCTGCCGCAGCTGATGCCAGACGATGCCCGCATCCGCGACTGGGTGGACCGCTGCCTGTCCCGCCCCGCGATGAGGCGCGTGAGCGCGGAGGACAAGGCCCGCGCCGGCGCCTGACCGGCGCGGCTGGGGCAGGCTCAGCTGCCCCAGATCACCTTGACGTAATTCTTGGTCTCGGCATAGGGCGGCACGCCCTTGTGCTTTTCCACCGCACCCGGCCCGGCATTATAGGCGGCAAGCGCCAGCCGCCACGTGCCGAATTTCTGGAACTGCTGCTTGAGATAGCGCGCCCCGCCCTCGAGGTTCTGTTCGGGATCATGCGGATCCACCCCCAGACGCTGCGCGGTGAAGGGCATCAGCTGCGCAAGCCCGATGGCGCCCTTGTGCGACAGCGCGCCGGGGTTGAAGCCGCTTTCCTGCTGCACCAGCCGCAGGAACAGATCCTCCGGCACGCCATGGCGGCGCGCGGCGATGCGGGCCATATCGGCATAGACGCCGCGATATTTGCCGCGATAGGCGGGGGCTGTGCCCTGCTCTGCGCCCATCGGGCCCCATTTGGTGGGGGTGACCACGCGCGCAGGCTGCAGCTTTACCGAATTGCGGTATTGCTCGGACGCGCGGCTGTCCAGAACGCTGGTCTGTCTGGAAAACAGCATGACCCGGTTCTGGGTCGACACGACCTCGGCCAGCGCGGGGCTGCCCCCGGTCGCCAGCAAAAATACGGCGCCCGAAAGCACGCGCGTTGTCATCCTGCGCATGATGTCCCTGTTCCGTTTCCTGTCCCTTGGGGCCGGACTATACATAAATTAGCGGCCGGTTCCAGCCTTCCCGCCCGCCTTGCTGCCGGGTTAGGCTTTTGTTCAGCCTGATCCTGTGGTGTAGGGTCTGCCAACCCCCGGTTCCGGGGATTCGCGATTGGACGATCAGAGAGGACGACATGGCCGGTTCCGTGAACAAGGTGATCCTGGTGGGCAACCTGGGCGCAGATCCCGAGGTGCGCACATTCCAGAACGGCGGCAAGGTCTGCAACCTGCGCATCGCCACTTCGGAGACCTGGAAAGACCGCACCACCGGGGAGCGCAAGGAGCGCACCGAGTGGCATTCGGTGGCGATCTTTTCCGAACCGCTGGCCCGCATCGCAGAGCAGTATCTGCGCAAGGGCAGCAAGGTCTATCTTGAGGGCCAGCTGGAAACCCGCAAATGGCAGGACCAGTCCGGCGCTGACCGCTACACCACCGAAATCGTGCTGCGGCCCTATCGCGGCGAACTGACCCTGCTCGACAGCCGCGCAGGCGGCGCTGGCGGCGGCGGCGGTGATTTCGGCGGCTCGGGCGGGGGCGATTACGGCTCGGGCGGCGGGCGCGACTATGGCGGCGGCTCGGGTGGCGGGCGCGATTACGGTGGCGGCTCTGGCGGCTCCGGTGGCTCGGGCGGCGGGCGTCCCCCGGCCCGCGATCTGGACGACGAAATCCCGTTCTGAGCACATCCGCCCCGGCGGAAATGGCAAAGGGCCGGTCCGCGGGGACCGGCCCTTTTTCCTGCGCCGCGACCCGCTGCTAGAACAGCGCAAGCTGGTCGCCGGGCTGCGGCGGCGGGCGGAACAGGTCGCAGCGCAGCGGCGGCTGCGCGTGGTCCAGCCCCAGCCGCCGCGCCGCAAGGTCAAAGCGCTGCGCGATCAGCGCGGCATAGGCGCCCTCGCCGCGCATCCGGTGATGCCAGCGCGCGGAATAATCCGCGCCGTCATGCATCTCGCGCAGCCGCGCCATGATCCGCCTCGCCCGATCGGGGTAATGTTCCGCCAGCCAGTCCCGCCACAGCGGCGCCACTTCCAGCGGCAGGCGCAGCATGATCCAGCTTGCGGCACAGGCCCCCGCCTCGGCCCCGGCGGCAAGGATATGCTCCAGCTCCGGATCGGTCAGCGCGGGCACCACCGGCGACACCATCAGCCGCACCGGGATGCCCGCTTCCGACAGGCGGCGGATGGTGGCAAGGCGGCGCGCGGGCGACGGCACGCGCGGTTCCATCCGCCGGGCCAGATCGCGGTCCAGCGTGGTGACAGAGATGCCGACGCGCGCAAGGCCAAGCGCCGCCATCTCCGACAGGATGTCGATGTCGCGCTCGACCAGCGTGCCCTTGGTGACGATGGCGACCGGGTGGCGGAAGTCGCGCAGCACCTCCAGGCAGGCGCGCATGATGCCCCGGTCCCGCTCCACCGGCTGATAGGGGTCGGTATTGGTGCCGATGGCCAGCGGCGCGGGCTGATAGCGGCGGGCGCGCAGTTCGCGGGCCAGCACCTGCGGGGCCTGCGGGCGGGCTATCAGCCGCGTTTCGAAATCCAGCCCCGGCGACAGGCCCAGATAGGCATGGCTGGGGCGCGCGAAGCAGTAGACGCAGCCATGTTCGCAGCCGCGATAGGGGTTGATCGACCGGTCAAAGGGCAGATCGGGGGAGCGGTTATAGGTGATGATGCTGCGCGGGCGTTCTTCGGCCACCTCGGTGCGCAGCGGCGGCAGATCCTCCGGAATGTCCCAGCCATCGGACACATCCGCATAGCTCAGCCGTTCGAACCGCCCGCTGTCGCGGGAGGCGGCGCCGCGTCCGGGGCGGCGGTCAGCGGTCAGGGGGCGGTCACGCTCGGGTCGGGTCATGGCGCGCAGCATACGAACAAATAGGGAACTTGCGCAACCCCTGCCGCGCCGCAGCGCAGGGGCAGTGCCGGGAGGCCGCGCGGCGGTCTTCACCAGCCGTTAGCGCTGTGTCCAGGCAATCCGGCAAATACCGGATTTCTCTTTGCCTTTGGGGGGCAGCCACCCTATCTTTATCCCAAGCGAAAGGAGACGATCATGCCGGTGACAACCTTCGTGGCGCTCATCATTGCCGTTCTCGCGTCGGCGGGCCTGACCGTCTGGGCTTTTGTCGCCTGGGGCGCGGGCAAGGTGATTCCGCTGCTTCTGGCCTTGGCCCTGCTGGGACGCTGGGCGCTGTCGAGCGCGCCTGCGGATGATGGCCGCGCCTGAGCCTCTGGCTCTGTTCCAACTGTGATGACGATGTGGCGTGCCTGACGTCTTGGCCTTGGGGGCTCTGCCCCCCTTGGCGCGTGCCGCGCCAATTCCCCCCGGAGTTTGCCGGGCAAGATGAAGACGGGCTCAGGCCTTGTTCTGGTCAGTCCGCGGTCTGGGCGGCCTGCAGGATATGCGACACCGGCACCAGCGCGACACTGGCCGCGCGGTCCTGCAGCCCCCAGAGCAGCAGCGCCGACACCGTATCGGCCCGAAGCCGCCCCAGCATCACCACAGCGCCTTCCTGCCGCGCCTTGAACGCCGCCTGATCCAGAAAGCGCCGCATCACCTCTGGCGCCTGCCCCGATCCGTCAAAATCCCGGAAGACCAAGGCCGCGCCGACACCGTCGCGCTGCGCAAAGCCAAGCGCGGAGCTGAGCCCGCCCGGCATCAGCACCAGCCCATGCCCCGAAGCCGCCAGAAATCCCGCTGCCTGTTCGGCGGTGGCGCGGCTGGCCTGCAGCCCGCCCCCCGGCGCCTCCAGCACCGCGACGGCCTCGGGCACCGCCTGCAGCGCGCCTTCGAGCGTCACCTCGACATCGCTGGCACTGGCGCCTTCGGGGAGGCTCGCCAGCGCCAGCACCTCGAAGCCGCGGGCACGATAGGCGGCGGCGGCCTCTGCCGCGCGGGGATGCGAGGGCGGGATGGCGAAACTGACCGGGAAGGGAAAAGCCTCTACCGTGACGGGACCAAGCGGGCCTGCGCCTTCGTCCAGCAGCACCACCGACAGTTCCGGCTCGCCGTCGGTCAGATCGCCCGGATCGGCGGCAAAGCGGCGCAGCGGCGGTATCTCGGCGGCGGGCGCGGCGTCGGCATCGGGGCTGGGGCTGGGGCTGTCGCCGTCGCGGTCCAGCAGCGACAAACCGGGCGTGCCGATGGCGGGACCGGAGGGGGCCGCTTCGGGCGCGGCGGCGGGGTCAGGGATGCGGAGCGTGACGCGGGGGGTGCCGTCTTCCGGCTGTGGCTCTGGCTGGGGTGTGTCGGCGGCGGGCGGGGCTTCCGGCTCCGCGACAAGGCCGCTCGGCTCCGAGGGCAGCGGCGGCTGGGGCGGCTGCGCGGGATCGGTGGCAAGCGCGGGCTTTTCTTCGGCCAGCGGCGCCTCGGGCGGCAGGGCCGGGGTGCCGGGCTGCACCGGCGCCTCGCCGACCCCGCTGAGCGTGGCCGCCGCCTCGGGCGTGCCGGGTGCCTCCGGAGCCGTGGCGCGGGTTTCAGCCTCCGGCCGGGCGGCGGGCGCCGTGTCGGGGCGGCTGCCTCCGGCGGGCACGGGCGGCTCTGACAGGCCGGGCGCGGGAGCGGGCGCGGGCTGGCCTGCTTCGGCGGCGGGACGGCGGGCGGCGGGCGGGGTCTGTTCTGCGGACTCCGTGGGCGCGGGCGTGACCGTAGCGGCGGGCGGCGTGGTTTCGGCGGGGGCCGGATCGGGCTCCGGCGTCTCGGCGGGCGCGGGCTCCGGCGTGGCTTCGGCAGGCGCCACCTGCGGCGCGGGCGCAGCCTCCGATGCGGGCGGCGGGACCGGCAGCGGCATCAGCACCGACGCGGTGCCCGCCACCGCCCCCGTCACCACCACACCCCAGATCATCCCTGCGAGGAACCCTCGTGCCATCTCGCTCTTCCCTTGTTGCCTTGGTCGCGGCGCCGGATCACCCTGCGCGGGCGCAAGCCGGACTTGCCCTTGACGCTGCACCGCCTGCGGGCGCATGTATACCCCGACCGCGGCTCCGCCCGCCAGCCCCGAGAGACCATCATGCTGCTTCTGATCGACAATTACGACAGTTTCACCTGGAACCTGGTGCATTATGTGGGGGAGCTGGGCGTCGAGGCGAAGGTGATCCGCAACGATGCCATCGACGTGCAGGCGGCCATGGCGCTGAACCCTGCGGGCATCCTGCTGTCGCCCGGGCCCTGCACGCCCTCCGAGGCGGGCATCTGCCTTGCCCTGACCGCCGCCGCCGCCGAAACCCGCACCCCGCTGCTGGGGGTCTGTCTGGGCCACCAGACCATCGGGCAGGCCTTTGGCGGCACGGTGCGGCGCCATGACGAGATCGTGCATGGCAAGATGGGCACGATGCATCACGACGCGACCGGCGTCTTTGCCGGGCTGCCCTCGCCCTTCGAGGCGACGCGCTATCATTCGCTGGTGGTGGCGCGCGACGATCTGCCTGACACGCTCATTGCCAATGCGTGGCTGGAGGATGGCACGATCATGGGTCTGCGCCACCGCGATCTGCCCATCCATGGCGTGCAGTTCCATCCCGAAAGCATCGCCTCCGAACATGGCCATGCGCTGATCGGCAATTTCCTGCAGACCCTGAAAGTTCCGGCATGAGTGACCGCCTGAAACCGCTGATCGGGGCCGCCTGCACCCGCCCGCTGTCGCGCGAGGAGGCCGAGACCGCCTTCGAGATCCTGTTCGAGGGCGAGGCGACCCCCGCCCAGATCGGCGGGCTGCTGATGGCGCTGCGCACCCGGGGCGAGACGGTGGATGAATATGCCGCCGCCGCCGCCGTGATGCGCGCGCGCTGCAACCGCGTGGCGGCCCCGGTGGGCGCCATGGACATCGTGGGCACCGGCGGCGACGGCAAGGGCACGCTGAACATCTCCACCGCCACGGCCTTTGTGGTGGCGGGCGCGGGCGTGCCTGTGGCCAAGCATGGCAACCGCAACCTGTCGTCCAAATCCGGATCCGCCGATGCGCTGGGGCAGATGGGCATCAATGTCATGGTGCCCGCTGCGGTGGCCGAGAAGGCGCTGAGGGAGGTGGGCATCTGCTTCATGATGGCGCCCATGCATCACCCGGCGATGAAACATGTGGGCCCGCCCCGGATGGAACTGGGCACGCGCACCATCTTCAATATCCTCGGGCCGCTCACCAACCCCGCCGGGGTCACCCGGCAGCTGACCGGCGCCTTCACCCGCGACCTGATCCGCCCCATGGCCGAGGTGCTGGCGCAGCTGGGATCGGAACGGGCATGGCTGGTGCACGGGTCCGACGGCACCGACGAGCTGGCGATCTCCGGCATCAGCTGGATCGCGGCGCTTGAAGACGGCGTGGTGCGCGAATTCGAACTGCATCCCGAGGAGGCAGGCCTGCCGCTGCACCCGTTCGAGCATATCCTTGGCGGCAGCCCCGCCGAAAATGGCGCGGCCTTCCGCGCGCTGCTCGACGGGGCACCGGGGGCCTATCGCGACGCGGTGCTGCTGAATTCGGCGGCGGCGCTGATCGTGGCGGGCCATGCGGGCGATCTGAAGGAAGGCGTGGCACAGGCGCGCGAAAGCCTCGACAGCGGGGCGGCGCTTGGCAAGGTCACGGCGCTGGCGGCGGCGACGGCTGTGGCGGGCGCATGACCCCTCCCGCCGCATGGGCGCATCTGCCGTTCTTCCAGCGCGATCTGCCGCGCATCACCGCAGCGCTTGAGGCGGAGACGCGCCAGATCCTGCCCCCCGCGCCGCAGCGCTTTGCCGCGCTGGAGGCCTGTCCGCCCGAGCAGATTCGGGTGGTGATCCTTGGGCAGGATCCCTATCCGACCCCGGGCCATGCGCATGGGCTGGCCTTTTCGGCAGAGCCGCATGTCCGCCCCCTGCCCCGGTCCTTGTCCAACATCTTCAAAGAGTTGCAGACCGATCTTGGCGCCGCGCCCGACACCGGCGACCTGCGGTTCTGGGCCCGTCAGGGCGTGCTGCTGCTCAACACCTCGCTCAGCGTGCCCGCGGGCGAGGCCAATGCCCATGCCAAGCTCGGCTGGGCGCGGCTGACGGCGGAGGTGCTGGAGGCACTGTCGGACCGGCCGCGGGCCTTCCTGCTCTGGGGCGGCCATGCGCAGGGCTTTGCCAAACATATCCACGGCGACGGGCATCTGGTGATCGCCACCGCCCATCCTTCGCCGCTGTCGGCGCGGCGCGGCTTTTTCGGCTCGCGCCCCTTTTCCCGCGTGAACGACTGGCTTATCGCCAGAGGTGACACGCCCCTCAACTGGACCACCCCCGAGCGGAGGATGCCATGACCCAGACGATCCTCGACAAGATCAAGGCCTACAAGCTGGAGGAGGTCGCCGCCGACAAGGCCGCGACCCCGCTGGCAGAGATCGAGGCGCGCGCCCGTGCCGCCGATCCGGTGCGCCCCTTCGGGGCGGCGCTGCGGCGGGCCATGGCAAGCGGTTACGGGCTGATCGCCGAGGTCAAGAAGGCCTCTCCGTCCAAGGGCCTGATCCGCGAGGATTTCCATCCCGCGACGCTCGCCCGCGCCTATGAGGACGGCGGCGCCACCTGCCTGTCGGTGCTGACCGACACGCCCTCGTTTCAGGGGGCCAAGGCCTTCCTGACCGAGGCGCGCGCCGCCACCCGCCTGCCCGCGCTGCGCAAGGATTTTATGTATGACCCCTATCAGGTGGCCGAGGCGCGCGCGCTGAATGCCGACTGCATCCTGATCATCATGGCCAGCGTCAGCGACGCGCAGGCCGCCGAACTGGAGGACGCCGCCCGGTCCTGGGGCATGGACGCGCTGATCGAGGTGCATGACGCCCCCGAACTGGACCGCGCGCTGCGGCTGAAATCGGATCTGATCGGGGTGAACAACCGCAACCTCAAGACCTTCGAGACCACGCTCGACACCACGCGGCAGCTGTCGCGCGGTCTGCCAGAGGGGCGGCTCTTGGTGTCGGAATCCGGGCTGTCGACCCCCGCCGATCTGGCGGATATGGCGGGCTATGGCGCGCGTGCGTTCCTGATCGGCGAAAGCCTGATGCGGCAGGCGGATGTGGCAGAGGCCACCCGGACGCTGCTGGCGGATCCGGTGGCGGCATGAGCGGGCTCACCCATTTTGACGCCAAGGGCGATGCCCATATGGTCGATGTCTCCGACAAGCCGGTGACGGCGCGGGTGGCGACGGCTGCGGCATGGGTGAAGATGCTGCCGCAAACGCTTGATCTGATTACCCAAGGCCGCGCCAAGAAGGGCGATGTGGCCAGCGTTGCCCGGCTGGCCGGGATCATGGGCGCCAAGAAGACCGCCGAGCTGATCCCGCTCTGCCATCCGCTGCCCATCACCAAGGTCGCGGTGGAGATCACTGCCGATCCCGCGCTGCCCGGCCTGCGGATCGAGGCGACCGTGAAGACCACCGGCCAGACCGGCGTGGAGATGGAGGCGCTGACCGCCGCCAGCACAGCCGCCCTCACCGTCTATGACATGGTGAAGGCCGCCGATCGCGGCATGGAGATCGGCGGGCTGCGCGTTCTGCTGAAAGATGGCGGAAAATCAGGGCGGTACGAGGCGGAATGATCTCTGTATCCGAAGCCCTCGACCGGCTCTTCGCCCTTGCCCCGGTGCTGGAGCCGGACCTGGTGCCGCTGCGCGAGGCCGGGGGCCGCGTGCTGGCCCGCAGCGTGCGCGCGCGGCGCGATCAGCCGCCCTTTGCCGCCTCCGCCATGGATGGCTACGCGGTGACCGAGGCAGCACAGGGTCTGCGCCTGCGAGTGATCGGCGAGGCGGCGGCGGGCCGCCGCTTTGCTGGCCGCGTCGGTGCCGGAGAGGCCGTGCGCATCTTTACCGGCGCGCCGGTGCCCGAGGGGGCAAAAACCGTGGTGATCCAAGAGGATGTCGACCGCGACGGCGACACCATCCTTCTGACCGACCGGCTGGGCCCCGGCCCCAATATCCGCCCCATGGGGGGCGATTTTACCAGCGGCACCGAACTGGCAGCACCACGTCTGCTGGGCCCGCAGGAGATTGCCCTGCTCGCCGCCATGAACGTGGCCGAGGTGCCGGTGACCCGCCGCCCGCGTGTCGCGCTGATCTCCACCGGCGACGAACTGGTGATGCCGGGCGAGGATCCGGGGCCGGACCAGATCATCGCCTCCAACACCTTCGGGCTTTACGTGCTGCTGCAGCAGCTTGGCGCGGAGCCGCGACTGCTGCCCATTGCGCACGACACCGACGCGGCGCTGCGCATGGTGTTTTCGCTGGTGGAGGATGCCGATCTGGTGGTGACCATCGGCGGCGCCTCGGTCGGCGATCACGATCTTGTGGCGCGCGTGGCGGGCGATCTGGGCATGGAACAGGCCTTTCACACCGTGGCCATGCGCCCCGGAAAACCGCTGATGTCCGGACGAATTGGCGAGGCCATGATGTTGGGATTGCCGGGGAATCCGGTTTCGGCTATGGTCTGCGGGCATGTGTTTCTGGCGCCGGTGATCCGCGCCATGCTGGGACTGGGCAAAGCCCCCGCGCCGCGCCGCCAGATGGCGCTGAGCCGCGGCATCGAGGCGAATGGCCCGCGCGAACATTACATGCGCGCCCGCCTGACCCCGCAGGGGATCGAGGTGTTCGACCGGCAGGACAGCGCGCTGCTGTCGGTGCTGGGGGCCGCCGATGCGCTGGTGGTGCGTCCGCCGCGTGACGGAGCCCGCGCCGCAGGCGAGATGGTCGAGTTCGTGCCTTTGTGACAAAACTTCCTTCAGAGGATTGACACAAAAGGAGAACATGCTTAGAACAAACCCGAACGCAAAACGGGGATATAGAATATGCTGACAAAGAAACAGCTCGATCTTCTGGATTTCATCAATCAGCGTCTGCTGCATGACGGCGTGCCGCCCAGCTTTGACGAGATGAAGGACGCGCTGGATCTGCGCTCGAAATCCGGGATCCACCGGCTGATTACAGCTCTGGAAGAACGTGGTTTCATCCGCCGTCTGGCACATCGCGCCCGCGCGATCGAGATCGTGAAGCTGCCGGAAAGCCTTGGCGGCCGGGCCGCAGGGTTTGTGGCACATGTGGTCGATGGCGACCGTCCCGATGCCCGCCCCGCCAAGGCGCAGGGCGTCGAGTCCGCGGTGGACGCGATGGAACTGCCGCTGCTGGGCCGGATCGCCGCCGGAGTGCCGATCGAATCCATCTCGGAAATTCCGCCGCAGGTTGCGGTTCCGGGGTCGATGCTGGCCAGCAACGCCCATCACTACGCGCTGGAGGTCAAGGGAGATTCCATGATCGAAGCCGGGATCAATGACGGCGATGTGGTCATCATCCGCGAAACCACCTCTGCCGAAAACGGCGATATCGTGGTGGCGCAGGTCGAAGGCTACGAGGCGACGCTGAAGCGGTTCCGCCGCCGGGGTGACCGCATCGTGCTGGAGGCTGCCAACCCGGCTTACGAGCCGCGGGTGCTGCCGATTGGATCGGTGCGGGTTCAGGGACGGCTTGTCGGGTTGATCCGCACCTACTGATCTTCCGCAGACCGGGGGGCGCGGCGGTCCTGCCACAGGCGCGCGCCCCCCTCTCTGGCATGGCGCAGGCGCGCACCGTCCTGCGTCAGCCACAGCGCCACGGCCCCGGTGCGCGCGAGCCGTTCGGGATCGTAGATCTCGCAGCCCGGCAGATCGTCGAGATCAGTGCTCGCCACCACGATCTCGCCGCCGGTGCAGCCGCCAAAGGCCGCCGCCGCACGCTTGCCCTGCAGATGCACCACCTGCAGGCCCCCCAGACCGGCCCGGGCCACCGGCCCCGGCGGGCCGGGCCACAGCGCCGCCGCTTCGGCCTGCCCGCCCGCCTGCCCGTCATTTTCCAGCCATGTCTCGGCGGCAAAGCCGCTGCCCTTCGCCTTGGACAGGGCGCGCCCCTGCGGCGTCAGCAGCCCGACCAGACCACCGGTATCGGCGATCAGCAGATCGGGCCGCGCCGTCTGCGACCACAGCAGCGCCGCCAGCAGCAGGGGTGCGAGCCCGGTCCAGCGCCCATGCCCCTGCCACAGCGCCAGCATCAGCCCGCCCGCCGCCAGCAGCGGCAGCACCAAGGGACCGGGCGCCACCACCTGCCGCGAGGCGCCCTGCCAGCCCGCCACCTCCTGCGCGACGGCAAGGATCCAGTCCAGCCCCGGCGCCATCACCGCAAAGGCGATCCAGTCGAGCCCCAGCGGCATCAGCAGCGCCGCCATCACCGCCATGGGCATGATGAGCAGCCCCATGACCGGCACCGACACCAGATTGGCCAGCAGCCCGTATTGCGACAGCAGGTTGAAATGCACCATGGCGATGGGGCCGGTGGCGAGCGAGGCGGTCAGCGACGAAACCAGCAGCGACATCGCCCCCCGCGCCCAGCCCGGCACCGCGCGCTCGTGCCCCAGATCGCGCAGCGCGCCGAACACCGCCACCAGCGCCACGGTGGCGGCAAAGGACATCTGGAAGCCGGGGCCAAGCAGCGCCTCGGGACGCAGCGCCAGCACGATCAGCGCCGCCAGCGCCACCGCCCGCAGCGACAGCGCGCGACGGTCCAGCATCACCGCCCCCAGCATCACCGCGACCATTACAAAGGCACGTTCCGTGGCGACGTTGCCCCCGGACAGCGCGAGATAGCCTGCCGCCGCCGCCAGCCCCGCCGCCGCCGCGATCTTCTTGACCGGCCAGTAATGCCGGACATGCGGCACCAGCAGCAGCGCCACCCGCAGCGCGCCAAAGACGAAGCCCGCCAGCAGCCCCATATGCAGCCCGGAAATGGCCAGAAGATGCGCCAGATTGCTGTGCCTCAGCGCCTCCAGCGTCGCCTGCGACATGGCGCTGCGGTCCCCGGTGACCAGCGCTGCGGCAAAGGCGCCGGTTTCGCCCGGCAGGCGCGCCTGCACCCGGTGCGACAGCGCCATACGCGAGCGCAGCACCACCTGCCCGCCCACGGGCTCTGCCAGCAGCAGCACCGGCGTGCGGGTATAGCCCACGGCCCCAAGGCGCAGGAACCACGCATTGCGGCGGAAATCGAAGCCGCCCGGCTCCACCGCGCCACCGGGGGCGGCCAGATGCCCGGTCAGGATGACCCGCTGGCCTGGCTGCGGATCAAGCTGGTGCTGGTCGCCATGCAGCGCCACCCGGACGCGCTGCGGCACACGGTCGGGGGGCATGTCCAGCACCACCCGGTCCAGCACCAGCCGCACCGCATCCGAGGCGGAGCGGTCAATTCCCGCGATCCGCCCCTCGATCGGGCCATAGTAGCGAAAGTCGATCTGCGGCCCCGCCACCAGATGCGCCCGCCCCCCCGCCAGCGCAAAACCGCAGAGCGCGAGCCCCAGCGCCACCGGCAGCGGGGCCAGCCCCGGCGGCAGACGGTGCTGCACCAGCAGCGGCAGCACGCCCGCGCCACCCGCGAGCACCAGCAGCAGCACCGCAGGCTCCGACGGCCACAGGAAATAGACGCCGATGCCCACGCCCAGAAACACCGGCACCCAAGGAAACAGATGCCCGCGCTGGCCTTCCAGCGCCGTCCCGATCCGGCCCAGCCCGTGCCCCATGCTTGCCCCTGCGCCGCCCTCTGGTTAAGGAACGCCAGACCCTACGCCCAACACGGTTACCGGGAGGTTAAATCTCATGACGGTCGTCACCCGTTTCGCGCCCTCGCCCACGGGCTATCTGCATATCGGCGGCGCGCGCACGGCGCTGTTTAACTGGCTTTACGCCCGGGGCCGCGGCGGCAAGTTCCTGCTGCGGATCGAGGATACCGACCGCGCCCGGTCCACCCCCGAAGCCACCGCCGCCATCCTCAAGGGGCTGGAGTGGCTGGGGCTCGACCATGATGGCGAGGTCATCAGCCAGTTCGACCGCGCCCCCCGCCATGCCGAGGTGGCGCATGAGCTGCTGGCCAAGGGCCGCGCCTATAAATGCTTCTCCACCCAGGACGAGATCGAGGCGTTCCGCGAAGCGGCGCGCGAGGCCGGACAGTCCACGCTGTTCCGCAGCCCGTGGCGCGACGCCGATCCCGCCAGCCATCCCGACGCCCCGTTCGTGATCCGCCTGCGCACCCCCGAAACCGGCGAGACGGTGATCGAGGACGAGGTGCAGGGCCGCGTGACCATCCGCAATGATCAGCTGGATGACATGATTCTTTTACGTTCCGATGGCACGCCGGTTTATATGCTGGCCGTGGTGGTGGACGATCACGACATGGGCGTCACGCATGTGATCCGGGGGGATGACCACCTGAACAACGCGGCCCGCCAGATGGGGATTTACACCAGCATGGACTGGCCGCTGCCGGTCTATGCCCATATTCCGCTGATCCACGGCCCCGATGGCAAGAAGCTGTCGAAGCGGCATGGCGCACTTGGCGTCGACGAATACCAGAAGCTGGGCTACCCGGCGGCGGGCATGCGCAACTACCTTGCCCGGCTGGGCTGGGGTCATGGAGATGACGAGGTCTTCACCGACACGCAGGCGCAGCAGTGGTTCGATCTGTCGGGAATCGGCAAGGCGCCCGCGCGGCTGGACTTCAAGAAACTGGAACATCTCTGCGGCCAGCACATCGCCATGGGCGAGGATGCTGCGCTGCTGCACGAACTGGAGGCCTATCTGGCCGCAGCCGGTCTGCCCGCCCTGACCGAGGCGCAGCGCGACGGCATGGCCCGCGCCATGCCCTGCCTGAAGGAACGGGCCAAGACCTTCCCGGAACTGCTTGAGAAAGCGCATTTTGTGCTGACGGATACGCCGGTGGTGCCGGACGATAAGGCGCTGAAGTCGCTGGATGATGTATCCCGTGGTATACTGGCTGCGTTGACGCCGCATCTGCAAAGTGCTAGCTGGACGCGAGAAGAGCTCGAAGGGGTGACCGCTCGCTTTGCCGAAGAGCACGGCACCAAATTTGCCAAGCTGGCTGGCCCCCTGCGCGCCGCCCTTTCCGGGCGCAGCGTGACTCCGAGCGTGTTCGACATGATGCTGGTGCTCGGCCGCGAGGAATCGCTTCTCCGGCTCGGACAGGCAGCGGCCTCCGGGGCGGAATGATCTTCGCCCCGGGCCATGTGACTAGACCGACCGGGCGCGGCGCCTGGCCTTTTCAGACGAAGGGATATGACAAGCATGGCTGATACTGCGAAGACCGCGACGTTGACCATCGGCGATCAAAGCTTTGATCTGCCGATCTATTCGCCGACCGCCGGGCCGGACGTGATCGACATCCGCAAACTTTACGCGCAGGCGGGGGTCTTTACCTATGACCCGGGCTTCACCTCCACCGCCAGCTGCGACAGCACGATCACCTTCATCGACGGCGACGAAGGCATCCTGACCCATCGCGGCTACCCCATCGGCCAGCTGGCTGGCAAATCGCATTATCTCGAAGTGTGCTACCTGCTGCTTTACGGCGAACTGCCCACTGCGGCAGAGCTGGAAACCTTTGAAGGCACCATCACCCGGCACACCATGCTGCACGAACAGATGCAGTATTTCTTCCGCGGCTTCCGCCGCGACGCGCATCCCATGGCGACCATGGTGGGCGTGGTCGGGGCCATGTCGGCCTTCTACCATGACAGCACCGACATCGCCGATCCGCGCCAGCGCGAGATCGCGTCGCACCGGCTGATCGCCAAGATGCCGACCATCGCGGCATGGGCCTACAAGTATTCGATCGGGCAACCCTTCGTCTATCCGCGCAACGATCTCGACTATGCGTCGAACTTCCTGCACATGTGCTTCTCGGTGCCGGCGGAGCCCTATCACGTCGATCCGATCCTCGCCCGCGCGATGGACCGGATCTTCACGCTGCATGCGGATCACGAGCAGAACGCCTCCACCTCGACGGTGCGTCTGGCCTCCAGCTCGGGGGCGAACCCCTTCGCCTGCATCGCGGCGGGCATCGCCTGTCTCTGGGGCCCGGCCCATGGCGGCGCCAATCAGGCCTGCCTCGAGATGCTGAAGGAAATCGGCTCGGTCGACCGGATTCCGGAATATATCGCCCGCGCCAAGGACAAGAACGATCCGTTCCGCCTGATGGGCTTCGGCCACCGCGTCTACAAGAACTTCGATCCCCGCGCGACGGTGATGAAGCAGTCGGCGGACGAGGTGCTGGATCTGCTGGGCGTCGAAGACAACCCGCTGCTGCAGGTCGCCAAGGAGCTGGAGCGCATCGCGCTGGCGGATGAGTATTTCGCCGAGAAGAAGCTGTTCCCGAACGTGGACTTCTATTCCGGCATCATCCTCGAAGCGATGGGCTTCCCCACCTCGATGTTCACGCCGATCTTTGCGCTGTCGCGCACCGTGGGCTGGATTTCGCAGTGGAAAGAGCAGCTTGCCGATCCGCAGATGAAGATTGGCCGCCCGCGCCAGCTTTATCAGGGCAACACGACCCGCGATTACGTGGATATCGAAAACCGCTGATCCGTCACACCTTACAGACCGCAAGGGCCGCCCCAAGGGCGGCCCTTTGCCGTAAATGATGCAGCACGCCTGCCGCAACGCATAGAACAGCCAGCTTGATCTGCGGCCGGTTCCGTGGGCAAGGGGCTGGGTTTGCATAGCTCGGTCCTCGAAGACCATGGGGGGTTAGATCGCCCAGCGTCGAGTGACGTCGCCACGGGTTGTGGACGCGCCGGATGTGGTGGCCCACATCAGCTTGAGCCGGGTCAGGGGTGCCATAGCCGCGCAAGATGCCTTCGTCAGCGCATGCTCACCACCACTGTAGATCATCCCAAGTCTGGAATTCGCGCTGATGGGCGCGGTATGCCGTGGTCTTGGATGTTCGGATTTGCGCATCATGCCTGATGCCAGCCGCAGTGTTCGCCCACGATGGCGGAGTGTAATCAAAAGCCCGCAAGTTGGATGGCGTGACCGTCCGTCCGGCAAGGGCTCCAAGCCGCAGGCTGCCAGAGGGCCCCTTTGCGGATAGGCGGTCACTCCTTCAAGGACACGATCCTGTCCGGTCGAAGAGAATCGAGAAAGGCTCGGTCGTGGCTGACCGCAATCACCGCCCCATCGTAGGACGCCAGCGCTGCTTCCAGCGCGTCGACGCCTTCCATATCGAGATGGTTCGTCGGCTCGTCCAGAAGCAGAAGCTGTGGCGGTGGCGTGCCGCCAAGAACGCATGCGAGCCCGGCGCGCAGCTTTTCGCCGCCGCTTAGTCCGTCCGCGCGGCGCAGGGCATCGCTCGCGCGAAACCCGAAGCGGGCCAATGCGGCGTGAGCCATCTGCGTGCTGGCCTTCGGGTTCCGGTCGCGGAACGCCTCGAGCAGGGTCCGGTCGCGAGCCAGAAACCCGACATGCTGATCCAGCAGCGCCCAGGCCACACTGACCTGCACCGCTCCAGCCGCTGGCCGGAGCGTCCCGGTGATCAACTCCAGGAGGGTGGTCTTGCCACTGCCATTCGGGCCCGCGATCACAACCCGCTCGGGTCCGGTAAGGGTGAGCGACAGGTTTTCGAGTATCGGAGCTGCGGGATCGTGCCCGCCGGTCACCCGGTCAAGGGTCAGGACGGTCCTGCCCGCGGCAAGGCCGCTCGGGGCGATCTCCATGTGGATGGGGGTCAGCACCTCGACCTTCTCGCGCGCGGCGGCAAGCGCATCCTCTGCTGCGTCTCGCCGCGCGTCACGCAGGCGCGACCCCGCACCGCCAGAGGCTTCCGCGCGGCCCTTGGCGGCGTCCATGAGGATTTTCGGCTGGCCGCCCCGTGCCCGAGACCTGCGTCCGGCACTGTCCTTCTGCGCCTTTTGCTCAGCCGCTTGTTGCGCGCGGCGCAACGCCTCGGCCCGGGTCTTTTCCGCATGGGCCAGATCCTGCGCCGCGGTCGCGCGCTCGCTCTCCCTCTGTTGCCGGAAGGCGCTGTAGTTGCCCCCATAGCGCGCCGCGCCCAGAGAGGTGAGTTCGACGATGGCGTCCATCCCCTCCAGAAGCTCGCGATCGTGGCTTGCAACGATCACGCCACCGGTCCAGCTGCGAAGGAGGTCGACAACTGCGCGACGGCCCGCCCGGTCGAGATTGTTCGTCGGCTCATCCATGAGCAAGAAATCGGGTTCCGCCAGGATCAGCGAGGCTAGGGCCGCCCTGCTGCGCTGACCGCCGGAGAGGCGCGCGAGCCGGGTCCGTGGGTCGACCGCCAAATCGCACCGAGCGAGCGCCGCCTCGATCCGGGCCGGCAGCGTCCAGTCCGCCTCGGCCAGTTCCTCGACCGTCGCTTGGCCGCGCTCTGCCCGGTCTAGCAGGTTCAGGGCGTGCCACGCGCCAAGAAGTTCAGCGACAGTCTGTTGCGGATGCTCCAGCGCCTCCTGACGCATCATGGCAACCGAGCCCGTCACGTGGATCCGCCCGGAGGCAGGGCGCGCATGACCCGCGATCAGACGCAGAAGCGTGCTCTTTCCACACCCGTTGCGACCGACCAAGCCGGTGCGCTCGGAGCCAAAGGTCAGATCGAGATCGGTAAAAAGCGGTGTGCCGTCAGGTGTGGACCAAGACAGGCTGGACAGGGAAATGGATGCAGGCATGGGACAGGACTTCTCGCGACAAAACCGAAAGGGTGAAGGCGGCGGAAGTCTTGTCCATGGCGAGCATATCTCCTGTGATGGGGCCACTACACATAGTCAGGTTGCCACGCTTTCGCAATGTCTTCCGGGAAAATGTCCCGGAAGGGCTCAAAGCAGTCCTCACACTGCGGCCTTTTTGGTACTGGCGCCACTTACTGCAAAGGGTGGCGCTTTGTCATTGCGGCAAGGGTCTAGCGGCCTTCGAAGCGGGGGCTGCGCTTTTCGTGAAAGGCCACGACGCCTTCCTTGAAATCGCGGGTCATGCCGCATTCGCCCTGCAGCTGCGCCTCCAGCGTCAGCTGGGTCTGCAGGTCATTGTCAAAGGCGCGGCGCAGCGCGGTCTTGATGCGGGCATAGGCCTCTGACGGGCCCTGCGCCAGATGCGCGGCGCGGGCGCGCCAGACGGCGTCAAAGTCGGCATCGGGCACCGCTTCCCAGATCATGCCCCAGCGTTCGGCCTGCGCCGCGCTGATCCGGTCAGCAAAGAGCGCCGCCCCCATGGCCTTGGCCAGCCCCATCTGCCGGGGCAGCGCCCATGTGCCGCCCGCGTCGGGGATCAGCCCGATCCGGGCAAAGGCCTGCATAAAAAACGCCGACTCCGCCGCGATGACCACATCGGCGGCCAGCGCCAGATTGGCCCCGGCGCCCGCCGCCGCGCCGTTCACCGCAGCGATGGTCGGGCGCGGGCAATCGGCGATGGCGTTGAGCATGGGGATGTATTCGTCGCGCAGCACCCGCTCCAGATCGATGCTGGCGGCGCTTTCGCGGTCGCCCAGATCCTGTCCGGAGCAGAAAGCGCGGCCCTCGCCGGTCAGCACCACCACCCGCGCCTCGCGCCCCCCCTGCTGGACGGCATGGGTGATCTCGGCCCGCATCTGGCTGCTGAGCGCGTTCATCACCTCCGGGCGGGCGAGCGTGACCACCGCCACGTCCTCGGCCAGATCGTATCGGATCGTGTCGTAAATCATGCCTGTCTCCGCCTTGCCTGCCGCCCCCCGCTCTGGCGTCACGGGATCAGGACCGGCCCTCGTCAAGGATGCGCTGCAGCCGGGCCTCTTCTTCGGGGGTCAGGCGCTGTTCTTCGGGATTGGCGCCGCGCGAGCGGCCCCGCAGATAGACCCCTGCCCCCGCCAGCGCCAGCAGCAGCAGGATCGGCCCCGCCGCCCAGAGCAGCCAGTTCCAGCCGCCGGTGGTGGGGCGCAGCAGCACGAATTCGCCATAGCGGTCAACCAGATAGGCCACCGCTTCGGCATCGCTGTCGCCCGCCACCAGCCGTTCGCGCACCAGAAGCCGCAGGTCGCGGGCCAGTGCCGCATCGCTGTCGTCGATGTTTTCGTTCTGGCAGACAAGGCAGCGCAGGTTCTGCGACAGGTCGCGGGCGCGCTGTTCCAGCACCGGATCCTCCAGCACCTCGTCGGGCTGCACCGCCAGTGCGGGCAGCGGCGCCAAGGCCAGCATCAGGGCAAGGGCTGCGTGGATCAGGGCCCGGATCATTCCGCGGGCACTCCCTTCGGCGCGGGCGTGGTCTTGCGCGCGCCTGCGGCCACGCGGAAGCGGCGGTCCGACAGGCTGAGCGCGCCCCCCAGTGCCATCAGCAGCGAGCCGCCCCAGATCCAGTTGGCCAGCGGCTTGACATAGACCCGCATGGTCCAGGCCCGATCCGCCTGCGCATCGCCCAGCACCACATAGACATCGCGAAGGAAACCGTTGTCGATCGCGGCCTCGGTGGTGGGCATGGCGGCCACGGGGTAATTGCGCTTTTCCGGGTAGACATGCGCCACCTCGGCCCCGTCGCGGCGCACCGACACCTCGCCCCGGTCGGCGAAGTAATTCGGCCCCTGAATGCGGCTGACGCCCAGCAGTTCGATCTCATAGGCGCCGACGGTGAAAGGTTCGTTGACGCGGGCGACGCGGATATCCTCCTGCTCCCATGCCATCAGCCCCGCGACACCCAGCATGGTGATGCCAAGCCCGGAATGGGCCACGGCCTTGCCCCAGTCGGCGCGCGGCAGGTGCCGCAGCCGCCGCCAGTCGCGCGACTGGCCAAGCCGTGCCACCAGATCGGTGACGGCGCCCGCCACCAGCCAAGTGCCAAGGAAGACCCCGATGGGCCCGAACAGGCTGCGCCCGGTCTGCATGGCCCATGCGAGCCCCATCAGCGCCAGCGCCAGACCCAGAGCGGGCGCAAGCTGCCGCAGCACGCGGGCAGGCTTGGCACGTTTCCAGCCCAGCATGGCGCCCACCGGCAGCACCAGACCCAGCACCACCATGAAGGGCGTGAAGGCCATGTTGAAGAAAGGCGCCCCCACCGACAGCTTGCGGTCGAACAGCATCTCCGCGACCAGCGGCCAGAGCGTGCCGGTGAAGACCACGAAACAGGAGACGGCGAGCAGGATGTTGTTCAGCACCAGCGCGGATTCGCGGCTGACCACGCCAAAGATGCCCTTGGCCTGCATGGCGCCTGCCCGCGCGGCATAAAGCGTCAGCGCGCCGCCGGTGAAGAACACGAGGATCCCGAGGATGAACACGCCGCGGTCGGGATCGGTGGCAAAGGCATGCACCGAGGTCAGCACGCCAGAGCGCACGATGAAGGTGCCGATCAGCGAGAAGCCGAAGGCGAGGATGGCGAGCAGGATGGTCCAGCTTTTCAGCGCCTCGCGCTTTTCCACGACGATGGCGGAATGCAGCAGGGCGGCGGCGAGCAGCCACGGCATGAAACTGGCATTTTCGACCGGATCCCAGAACCAGAACCCGCCCCAGCCCAGTTCGTAATAGGCCCACCACGAGCCAAGCGCGATGCCGATGGTCAGGAACACCCAGGAGAGCAGCGTCCATGGCCGCACCCAGCGCCCCCATGCCGCATCGACCCGGCCCTCGATCAGCGCGGCGACGGCGAAGGAAAAGCAGATGCTGAGCCCGACATAGCCGAGATAGAGAAAGGGCGGATGGAAGGCGAGCCCGGGATCCTGCAGCAGCGGGTTCAGATCCTGCCCGTCAAAAGGCGGGGTGGCGAGCCGGATGAACGGGTTGGAGGTGTAGAGGATGAAGGCGAAAAACGCAGCCCCCACCCAGGCCTGCACCGCCAGCACCCGCGCGCGCAGCGTCGGCGGCAGGTTGCCGCCGAACCACGCCGCCAGCGCGCCAAAAAGCGCGAGGATCAGCACCCAGAGCAGCATCGAGCCCTCGTGATTGCCCCAGACGCCGCTGATCTTGTAGATCATCGGTTTGGCGGAATGCGAGTTTTCCACCACGATCCGCAGCGAGAAATCCGAGACCACGAAGGCATGGGTCAGCGCCGCGAAGCTGAACGCGGTCAGCAGCAGCTGCGCCGTGGCGGCGGGTTCGGCCACCGCCATCCAGCCCGGCCAGCGGAAATGCGCGCCCACAAGCGGCACGATCCCCTGAAGGCAGGCGACGACGAAGGCGAGGATGAGGGCGAAGTGACCGAGCTCTGTAATCATGCTGCCCGTTATACGGGCGGAAAAATGCCCGGCCAAACGAAATCGCCGGTCGGGCAGGTTCACATTGTCGCAAGGGGGCGTCCGTCATGGGGGGAAAGGGCGAAGGGGGCTCTGCCCCCGTCCGCTGGCGCGGACTCCCCCGGGATATTTGAGTCCGCTGGAAACGCCGATCAGCTTCGGGAGGTCCGCCATTCCGCAAGCGCCGCGTTGTCATTGGCCGAGGGAGACGCGGTTGCCGCGCCGTCGGGCGCGGGCATCGGGTGCGGGTCCGGGGCGGCGGCGGGCGGCAGGGCACGGGCGGCGGCGGCGGCGCGCAGCAGGCCTGCGCTGAATTCCTGATCCTTGAGCTGCGCGCGGCCCCCGAAATAGAAGGTCACCACCACGCCGAACACCACCCAGGCCGCTTCGGGCAGGATGGCCCAGGCCTGAAACACCTGCGACATGCGCGCCGGATCCCGGGCGGTCTGCACCAAGAGCCAGACGATGCCCAGCACCATCATCGGGCGCGGCAGCCGGTTGACCCCGTCCATGAGCCGATCAAAGGCGCCACGGTCGCGCGCGGCAAATTCCGCCGCCATCTGCTGCAAGGCCGCCGTGTCCAGATCCTGCGCGCGGGCCGCCTGCGCCTCGGCATTGGGGCGCAGGATGCCTGCGGTTTCCACCAGCACGTTGCGGCCCGAGCCGAAGAGCATGCCGAACACGGTCGAGATCAGCCCCATGTCGCCACCCGGGCGCGGAACTGCGCCTCCGTGAGGTGAAAGCGCGGCGAGATGAATGTCTCGGCCCGGGTGATCCAGCCGCCCTTGCCCCCTGCCCGGCTGCGCGCATATTTGCGGCTGGCAGGGCGGCGGTCGGCCAGCGCGAGATAGTAGTTGCGCCGCGCGATGCCGTAAGCATCGACCAGATGCTGCGGCGCCGCCGCAAGCGCGCGGGCGGCGGCGGCGGCGGTAACCGGGCCCACCACGCCATCTGCCACCAGATCCTCGCCCATTTCGCGCAGCAGCCCCTGCAGCAGCTTCACCGCGGTTGTCCCCGCATTGACATACATGTCAAAGACCGAGGCCTGCAGCGGTCCGGGCAGATCGCCAAGGCGGGGCCGGGTGAAATAGTGGTCAAGCAGGATTTGCACCGCCTGCGCCTGATCAAGCCGCGCCACATCCGCGGCGTCCACATCGCCGTCGCGGTCCAGATCCAGCCCGAGGCGGCGCATCGTATGCACCGTGACCCCGTGATTGGTGGCGCCGCCCGGATCGGCGGGGTCGTTCACATATCCGCCCTCGCGGGCGACGATCTCTTCGGCAAGCTGCCGCACGTCCTGTGTCATGTCCTGCATCCAACTCCTTGCACCTTGGGGCGGTCCCGGCAACGGGCGCGCGCCTTGGGCACAGGGTGGTCGGCAGCGGTTAATCAAACCCCAGCGCGGCGTGCGGGACCGCCGAAGGGCACCGGAGACAGCAGAAAAGGGCCGGGAAATCCCCGGCCCTTTGCATCGATGTCAAAGCCCTGCGGGGCGGGGCGCGATCAGTTCAGCGCCGAGTCGCCGGCTTCGCTGCGGCCTTCCAGTTCTTCCTGGGTGTAGTTGGTCACGACGGCAAAGCGGCCATCTTCCATCGGCACCATCTTCATTTCCTCAAGCGGCACGAAGACCTGGCTTTCGCCGATGCCGAGGAAGCCGCCGATATCGGCCACGACGCCCTGCAGCGAGCCATCGGCATTGAGCACCACATCGGAGATGTCGCCCACATCGTCCCAGTTTTCGTCCACGGCGTCATAGCTCATGGCGTCATCCCATTCGACGCCCTGATCGCCATCGGCGTCAATGGCATAGACGTTGTTGCCGGTGATGTCGCTCGACAGCATGAACTCGCCTTCCAGACCGGCAACCACGGGGCCGCCGTCGTCCATCGGGGTGGCGGTGCTGTCCATGGCGGTGTCGGCGGGCGCGTCGCCCATGGGCGCTGCGGGGGCCATCGGTTCGGCGGCGTTGTCCTGCGCCATGTCCGAGCCATCGTCTTCGGTGGCCTCGTCCAGCGTGTCGGCGGTGTCTTCGTTCTGGGCCTGCGGCGTGGTCAGCGGTGCGCTGTTTTCAGCGGCATCGCCCCCTTCGGGCATGGCCGGGGTTTCGCTGTCCATGGTCGACTGGGCGAAGGCGGAGCCGGCGGTCAGGGCAAGCACGGCGGCGGTCATTTTCAGATGTTTCATCGTAAGTTCCTCCAGATGCTGTCATCTTCTGGAGACACAACGACAAAGGCCCGCTGCCGTTCCGCAGCGGGCCCCCGGGGCCGATCACGTTAAACTCATGGAACCTCAGGTCATATGCTGCTGCGCATATGCAAGCAGCTGCCGGGTGGAGCCATCCTTCGCTGCGGCGCTTTCGCGGCCCTCGACCATGGGGCCAAGCGCTGTGGCCAGTTCCTTGCCCAGCTCCACGCCCCACTGGTCATAGGAGTTGATGTTCAGGATCACGCCTTCGACAAACACCCTGTGTTCGTAAAGCGCCACGATCAGCCCCAGCGTGCGCGGGTCAAGCGCGGGATAGATCAGCGTGGTGGAGGGACGGTTGCCGGGGAACACCCGGTGCCGCGCCTGCCGGTCCAGCTCGTCGCCCTCGAACTTGTCCGCCACCTTGGCGCGCGCCTCATCCAGCGACCGGCCGCGCATCAGTGCCTCGGACTGGGCGAAGCAGTTGGCCAGCAGCAGCTCGTGATGGGCCCGCAGATGCGACTCCTGCCCGCGCGCGCCCACGAGGAATTCGCAAGGGATGACCCGCGTGCCCTGATGGATCAGCTGATAAAACGCGTGCTGGCCATTGGTGCCCGGCTCGCCCCATACCACGGGGCCGGAATTATAGGGAAGATCGCTGCCATCCATGGCGACGCTCTTGCCGTTGCTCTCCATCTCCAGCTGCTGAAGATAGGCGGGCAGGCGCGACAGGCGGTTTTCGTAAGGCAGCACGGCGCGGGTGCCGTGGCCCATGCCCTGATTGTGCCAGATCCCCACCAGTGCCAGCAGCGCGGGCATGTTCTCTTCCAGCGGGGCGCGGCGGAAATGGCTGTCCATCGCCTCGCCCCCCTCAAGGAAGGCGCGGAAATTCTCGGGCCCCACGGCGATCATCATCGACAGGCCGATCGGCCCCCACATGGAATAGCGCCCGCCGACCCAGTCCTCGAACCCGAAGACGCGGGAGGCGGGGATGCCCCATTCGCCTGCCTTGGCGAGGTTGGAGGACAGCGCGACAAAGCGGCCTTCGGTCGACACCCCCTGCCCCTCCAGCCAGCTGCGGGCGGTGCGGGCATTGGTCATCGTCTCGATAGTGGTGAAGGTCTTGGAGGCGATGACGAACAGCGTGGTCTGCGCGGGGCAGGATTTCAGCACATCGGCGATGTCGGCCCCATCGACATTGGAGACAAAATGGCAGCGCGGCCCGTCATGCCACGGCGCCAGCGCCAGCGTGCCCATCTTGGGGCCCAGATCCGACCCGCCGATGCCGATATTCACCACATCGGTGATGTCGGAGCCACGGATTTCGCGCGTCAGTTCCTCCATCCGCGCCAGCGTGTCCAGCACGCCGGGCATCACGTCCTGACCGTCCACCTCCACCGGGCGGGCCTCAAGGTTGCGCAGCGCGGTATGCAGCACGGCGCGGCCTTCGGTCTCGTTGATCTTGGCGCCCGCAAACATCATGTCGCGCCGCCGCTCCACCTCGGCGCGGCGGGCCACGGTCAGCAGCGAGTCCATCACCTCGGCGTCGATCTGGGTCTTGGAATAGTCGAAAAGCATCCCCTCCGCCGTGACCGAAAAGGTTTCGGCACGGGCCGGATCTTCGGCAAAAAGCGTCTCGATGCGCCGTCCGTCGCGGGCTTCGGCAAGGCCCTTGAGGTCATTCCACATGATCTGATGTCCGTCTCTGTTGACTGGCTGGAAAAGGCAAAACGTCGCCCGGGCCCGCTATTCGGCCCAGTGCACCACCGCATCGGTCAGCACGGCGTTGATCGGCGCCTCATGGGCGGGCCGACCCTTGGCGGCCTCCAGCGCCGCGCGCTTTTCGGCGCCGAAGATCAGCACATGCTTCTTCATCGCCCCGTCAAGCACCGGCGCCCCCAGCGTGATGCGCGGCTCCGGCGCGCCGGGCGCGCGCATGGGCAGCAGGATCGGCGCGTCGGCGGCCAGCGCCTCGTCCAGACGGTCGGCCCCGGGAAAGATCGAGGCGGTGTGCAGATCAGCGCCCATCCCCAGCAGCAGCACCGACAGCGGCAGCGCGGGGGCGATGGCCTCGGCCAGCGCCTCCAGCGCGCCCTCGGGCGCCGGGGCCTCGGCGTAAAGCGGCAGATAACGCGCCGCCGCCGCCCGGTTGACCAGCAGACGCTGCCGCAGCAGCCGCGTGTTGGACCGTTCGGAGGTTTCGGGCACCCAGCGTTCGTCGGTCAGCAGCACGTCCACCCGGTCCCAGTCCAGCGACACGGCGCAGAGCGCGTCAAAGACCGGCCCCGGAGAACTGCCGCCCGGCACCGCCAGCGCCGCGCGGTCCTGATGGCTCAGCGCCGCGCGCAGCTCGCTGGCCAGCTGGTCGGCCAGATCGATGGCCAGCATCTCCCGGTCGGGATAGCTGCGGAATTCGTAGGTCATGACTTGATCCTTCGCCAGCGACGTCCGTCGCGGTTGATCAGGAAGGCGGCATCATCCGGCCCCGCGCTGCCTGCGTCATAGGGTTTGGGGCTGTCGCCGCGGCGTTCCCAGCCCTCGATCAGCGGATCGGTCCAGGCCCAGGCGGCCTCGACCTCGTCGCCGCGCATGAACAGCGTCTGGTTGCCGCGGATCACGTCCATGATCAGCCGCTCATAGGCATCCGCCGCCTCTTCGGCATCCGGACCAAGCGCCTCGGCGAAGGTCATGTCCAGCGGCACGTCCACCAGCCGCATGCCGCCCGGCCCCGGCTCCTTGATGGTGACCCCCAGCGTCATGCCCTCGTTGGGCTGCAGCCGGATCGACAGCACGTTGCGGTGCCGCCCCGAATCGATGCCGAAGATGGAATGCGGCGTCTCCTTGAACACCACCGCGATTTCGGACGCGCGATCCGACAGCCGCTTGCCGGTGCGCAGGTAGAAAGGCGTATTGGCCCACCGCCAGTTGGAGATGTAGCATTTCAGCGCGATGAAGCTTTCGGTCTTGGAGGCGGCATTCTCCACATCCTCGCGATAGGAGGCCATCGCCCCGTCCGAGGTATACTGCCCGCGCACGATCTGGTCGGGATCGACCGGATCCAGCGCCCGGATCACCTTCAGCTTTTCGTCGCGCACCGCGTCAGGATCGAACCGCGCGGGCGGCTCCATCGCGATCAGGCACAGAAGCTGCATCAGGTGGTTCTGCACCATGTCGCGCATCGCGCCCGACTTGTCATAATAGCTGCCGCGCCCGCTGACGCCCACGGTCTCGGCCACGGTGATCTGGATATGGTCGACATATTGCGCGTTCCACAGCGGTTCGAACAGCATGTTGCCGAAGCGCACCGCCATCAGGTTCTGCACCGTCTCCTTGCCCAGATAGTGGTCGATCCGGTAGATCTGGCTTTCGTCGAAATGCCGCGCCAGTTCCTCGTTCAGCGCGCGCGCACTGGCAAGGTTGTGGCCGAAGGGCTTTTCCACCACGATCCGCACCTCGTCATGGGCAAGCCCATGCTGGCGCAGCCGTTCGGCCAGATCGCCGAACAGGCTGGGCCCCACCGAGAAATAGAAGGCGCGCACGATGCCCTCTTCCTCGCGCAGCGCGGATTTCAGGTCGCACCAGCCGTCATCGCCGCGCGCATCCACCGAGACATAGCCAAGGCAGGACAGGAAATCCTCCACCGCGCAGGCCTCGCTGCGCGAGGGGCCGAATTCGGCGATGGCCTCGCGCACCATGTCGCGATAGGCGGTCTCGTCCATGTCGCCGCGCGCGGCGCCGATGATGCGGCTGTCGCGGGTCATCTGCCCCGCGCAGAACCGCCGGAACAGCCCCGGCAGGATCTTGCGCCGGGCAAGATCACCGGTGCCGCCAAAGATGACGAGGTCGAAAGGGTCGACGGGAATGACGCGGGATACCATGGCGGGCCTGTCTCCGATTCTGCTGCCCGACAGGGGCAGTTAGCGCTAACCGCGGGTGTCTTACCCCGAACTTGCGCACGAGTCTAACACCTCGCTGCGTGGCGGCAATGCACCCGCCGGGGTTTTTGTGACCGGAGGCGAATTGCCGGTGCCGGGTCTGCCCGCTTGAACCGCAGGGCGCGGCATGTCACCTCTGGAGCGCAGCAGCGCGGAGACAGCATGGCACGACGCATCATCATAGACACCGATCCCGGACAGGACGACGCGGTGGCGATCCTGCTGGCGCTGGCCTCTCCGGAACTGGAGGTGCTGGGCATCACCGCCGTGGCGGGCAACGTGCCGCTGGCGCTGACCGCGCGCAATGCCCGGATCATCTGCGAACTGGCCGGACGGACCGAAATCAAGGTCTTTGCCGGCTGCGAGGCGCCGCTGGCGCGCCCTCTGGTCACCGCCGAACATGTGCATGGCAAGACCGGGCTCGACGGGCCGGTGCTGCCCGAACCCACCATGCCGCTGCAGGACGCGCATGCGGTGGAGTTCCTGATCGACACGCTGCGCCGGGAACCGGAGGGCAGCGTCACGCTCTGCCCGCTGGGGCCGCTGACCAACATCGCCACCGCCTTTCGCCGCGCGCCCGACATCATCGCACGGGTGCGCGAGATCGTGCTGATGGGTGGCGCCTGTTTCGAAGGGGGCAACATCACCCCCGCCGCCGAATTCAACATCTATGTCGATCCCGAAGCCGCCGCCGAGGTGTTCGCCGCAGGCGTGCCGCTGGTGATGCTGCCGCTGGACGTGACCCACAAGGCGCTGGTGACGGCAGAGCGCAACGCCGCCTTCCGCGGGCTTGGCACGCCCGTGGGCGAGGCCGTGGCGCAGATGACCGAGTTCTTCGAACGCTATGACCGCGAGAAATACGGATCCGACGGCGCGCCGCTGCATGACCCCTGCGTGATTGCCTATCTGCTGCAGCCCGGGCTTTTTGCCGGGCGCCAGATCAATGTCGAGATCGAGACCGCCTCGCCGCTGACGCTGGGCATGACCGTCGCCGACTGGTGGGGCGTCACCGACCGTCAGCGCAACGCGCTGTTCCTGCGCGACATCGATGCGCCGGGATTTTTCACCCTGCTCACGGATCGGCTGGCCACGCTTTGAAATCGCTGCATCTCGCCACGCCCGAGGATCTGGCCAAGCTCATGCCGCTGGTGGCGGGCTTTCATGCCGAACAGGGCCATGAGGGCGAGCCGGAACTGCTGCAGGAGGCGCTGCTGCCGCTTCTGGAGGGCTCGCCCCATGGCGCGGTCTGGCTGATCGGGCTGCGCCGCGCGCCGGTGGGTCATGTCATGGTCAGCTTCGGCTGGTCGCTGGAACTGGGCGGGCTCAGCGCCCATGTGCAGGAACTGTTCATCCGCCCCGCCGTGCGCCGCCGCGGCATGGGCGGCGAGGCGCTGCATCTGCTGGGGCAGGCGCTGAAACAGGGCGGCGTGCGCGAGTTGCTGCTGGCCGCCGATCCCGGGGACGAGACGCTGACCCGCTTCTGGCGCCGCGCCCGGTTCCAGCCGCAGCCGCGCAGCCTGCTGATGCGGCGGGTGCTGTGAGGTTGCGGCGGTAAGGGAAGGCCGGGGGCTCTGCCCCCGGACCCCCGGAGTTTAGGGGCAAGATGAAAGACGGGCCGCCGTCACGGCAGCGGGATATGTTCGGCATCGTCGCCGGGGGGCAGCTGGAAGCGGCCATTCTGCCAGTCGCCCTGACGCCATGCCTCCTTGGCTTCCTCGATGCGCTCCTTTGACGAGGCGACGAAGTTCCACCAGATGTAGCGCGGGCCTTCCAGCGTCTCGCCGCCAAGCAGCATCAGCCGCGCGCCCTGCGCGCCTGCGGTCAGCGCCACCGCGTCGCCGGGGCGGAACACCATCATCTGCCCGGCCTCGAAGCGCCGGCCCGCCTGTTCCACCGCGCCCGAGACCACATAGGCGCCGCGATCCTCATGGGTGTCGGGCAGCGGCACCCGCGCGCCGGGAGCCAGCACCACATCGGCATAGAACATCTCCGACGCGGTCCTGACCGGCGCTTTTTCGCCCCACGCGGTGCCAAGGATCAGCCGCGCGCTCACGCCTTCGGCCTGAAGCTGCGGCAGGGCGGCGGCGGGCACATGGTCGAACTCGGCGGGCCGGTCCTCGTGGCCCTTGGGCAGCGCCACCCAGGTCTGGATGCCGAAGAACGGCATGGGCGCGGTCTGGGTGGCGTCGTCGGTGCGTTCGGAATGGGTGATGCCCTGCCCCGCCACCATCCAGTTCACCGCGCCGGGTTCGATCCACTGGTCGGTGCCCAGACTGTCGCGGTGATGCATCCGGCCCTCATACAGATAGGAAATCGTCGCAAGGCCGATATGCGGATGCGGGCGCACGTCGAGCCCCCGGGTCGGCAGGAACTCCGCCGGTCCCATCTGGTCGAAGAAGATGAAGGGCCCGACCATCTGCCGCTGCGGCGCGGGCAGCGCGCGGCGCACCTCGAACCCGCCCAGATCGCGGGCGCGGGGCACGATCAGCGTGTCGATGGCATCCACCTCGTCTCCGGTGGGGCAATGCGGGTCAAGCGCGGGGTTCCAGCTCATGGCATGTTCCTCTGTGACGGTGGCCGCAGGATAGGCCTGCGGCTTGTCGCACGCTACACCTATCACAGCATGGGTTCTGTGCGTTTTTGCAGCGCGGGTGCCGCCCCTCTTTCCCTTTGCGCTCCGCCCTCCTATCTCTGGCGCATGGTTCTGCACATTCCCTTCGACAACAGCTATGCCCGCCTGCCCCGCAGCTTCTACGCGCGGCAGGCGCCGACCCGCGTCGCCGCGCCGCAGCTTCTGGGCTTCAACACCGCACTGGCCGACGAGCTTGGCCTGCAGGGCACCGACGATCCGCTGCTGGCGGCGATCTTTGCGGGCAATCATCTGCCCGAGGGCGCCGAGCCGCTGGCGCAGCTTTATGCCGGGCATCAGTTCGGCGGCTTCTCGCCGCAGCTTGGTGACGGGCGCGCGCTGCTTCTGGGCGAGGTGGTGGACCGCAACGGCCTGCGCCGCGACATCCAGCTCAAGGGATCCGGCCCCACGCCGTTTTCGCGCCGGGGTGACGGGCGGGCGTGGCTGGGTCCGGTGCTGCGCGAATATGTGGTCTCGGAGGCGATGCACGCGCTTGGCATCCCCACCACCCGCGCGCTTGCCGCCACCGCCACCGGCGAGGAGGTGCTGCGCGAGGCGCCGCTGCCCGGCGCCGTGCTGACACGGGTGGCGGCAAGCCATATCCGCGTCGGCAGCTTTCAGGTCTTTGCCGCGCGCGGCCAGACCGAGGAACTGCGCCAGCTTTACGACCATACCCGCGCCCGGCATTATCCGGACTGCGCCACTCCCGCAGAGCTGCTGGCGGCGGTCTGCGAACGGCAGGCGCAGCTGGTGGCGCAGTGGCTGGCGGTGGGGTTCATCCATGGCGTGATGAACACCGACAACTGCACGCTGTCGGGCGAGACCTTGGATTACGGCCCCTGCGCCTTTCTCGACCTCTATCATCCCGATACGGTGTTCTCGTCGATCGACCGGAACGGGCGCTACGCCTATGCGGCGCAGGCGGATGTGATCGTCTGGAACATGGCGCAGCTCGCCTCGGCGCTGCTGCCGCTGGAGGAGGATCCGGAGGCCGCCGTGCCGGAGTTTACCCGCATCGTGCATGCCATGCCGGATCTGCTGCGCGGCGCTTGGCTGACGCGCTTTGCCGCCAAGCTTGGGATCAGCGCGCCGCGCCCCGAAGATGCCGCCCTGATCGGCGATCTGCTGGCGCTGATGCAGCGCGGCGGGTCGGATTTCACCAACACCTTCCGCGCACTGGCCGAAGGCGGGCTGCAGGACCAGATCACCGACCGCGACGCGGCGCGCGACTGGGACACCCGCTGGCAGGCGCGGATCGCGGCGGAGCCCGAGCCGGAGGCGGTGATGCGCCGCGCCAACCCCGCCTTCATCCCGCGCAACCACCGGATCGAACAGATGATCGCCGCGGCGGTGGAGGGCGACCTGCGCCCCTTCCACCATCTGAATGCGGTGCTGGCGCGTCCCTATGACGACCAGCCGGAGGCGGCAGAGCTGCGCCGCCCGCCGCTGCCCGACGAGGTGGTGCCCGCCACCTTCTGCGGCACCTGAGGCCCGCGCGCCGCGCGGAACAGATTTTCCTTCACCCCCGCTGCCGCTTCCGGCAAGCTGGGCAGACCGACCGACAGCAGGCAAGGAGGCCGCAATGGGGCTTGTAAAGACACTGACCAAAGTGGCCATCGGCTATGCCGCCGCGCGCGGCGTCGACCGGCTGTCGGGCGGCAAGGGGCTGGGCGGTCTCGGCGGCCTGATGGGCGGCAAGGCGCAGCTTCAGGGCCGCGAGCCGGGCACCGGCCTGCAGGCCCAGCTGGGCCGGATGCTGGGCGGCACGGGCACCGGCAGCCCCTTTGACAGCCTGATGCAGAAACTGCCGCAGGGCCTGCCCGGCATGGCCCAGACCCCCGGCGGCGCCAATCCCGGCATGGCGGGCGTGCTGGCCGCAGCCACCGGGGCCGCGGCGCTTGGCGCCAAGGGCGTCGGCAGCCTCATCGATCAGTTCAACACCGAAACCACCCTGCCCGCCGCCGAAGAGGCCGCAGGGCTGATGCTGCGCGCGATGATTCAGGCCGCCAAGGCCGATGGCACCATCGACGCCGCCGAAAAGGCCCGCCTGATGGAAACCGTGGGCGAGGATGCCACGCCCGAGGACATGGCCTTCGTCAAGGAGCAGCTGGCCGCCCCCGTCGATCCCGAGGCACTCGCCGCCGCCACCCCCGAAGCGCAGCGCATGCAGGTCTATTCCGCCGCCCTGATGACCATCACCGTGGATACCGACGAGGAGGCAGAATTCCTCGACCGGCTCGCCAAGGCGATGAACCTGCCCGAAACCACCGTCAACGCCCTGCACATGCAGATGGGCCTGCAGCCGCTTTACTCCTGAGCGGCATGACAACGCATCCGCTTTACGGTCTGGGACTGGCCACGCTCGGCGCCCTGATCCTGACCCCCGACGTGCTGCTGATGCGGCTGTCCGGCCTTGACGGGCTGTCGATGCTGGCATGGCGCGGCACGGCGCTTGGCCTGACCTTCTGGGCGATCTGGCTGCTGACCGCGCGCCGCCCGCTGGCGCTGGCGCCGCTCGCCACCCGCGCCGGGATCACGGTGATCCTCTGCCAGACCGCCAATGCCGCGCTGTTTGCGCTTGGCGTGTCGCTGGCCCCCGCTGCCGTGGTGCTGCTCGCCGTGGCCACCATGCCGGTCTGGGCGGCGGTGCTGGCGCGGCTCCTGCATGGCGAGGCCACCAGCCGCGCCACATGGGTCGCCATGGCGGCGGTGCTGGCGGGCATCGCACTGGCGATCAGCGGCAAGGGCGATCTGGGCATCGGGCCCGTCGCACTTCTGGGCGCGCTCTGCGGGCTTGGGGTGGCGGTCACGCTGGGGCTCAGCTTCGTCACGCTGCGCCACGCGCCCACGCTGCCGCTGCTGCCCGCCATGGGCACGGGGGCGCTGATCTCGGGGCTCGCGGGACTGACGCTCGCCGCCCCCGGCGCGCCGACAGATGGCGCGATCCTGCCGATCCTCGCCACCGGCCTCGTGATCCTGCCCGCCTCGTTCTTCTGCCTCTCCACCGCCTCGCGGCACACGGCGGCCTCCAATGTCAGCCTGCTGATGCTGCTCGAGACGGTGCTGGGTCCGCTCTGGGTCTGGCTGGTGCTGGCCGAGGCGCCCACCCCGCGCATGCTGGCGGGCGGCGCCGTGGTGGTGGCCAGCCTCGCGCTCTACCTCGCCGCGACCCGGCCCCGCCGCAGGCCGCTTCCAGCGGCTCCAAATATCCCGGGGTGAATTGAGCCCGCAGGGCTCAAGAGGGGCAGCGCCCCTCCTGCCACTCCCGTCCCGCCTCAGTCGAGGGAAATGTTCACGCGGCGGTTCTGCTTGCCTTTGTTCTCGATCTTGCCCAGCCGGATCCGGCCGATCTCGCCGGTGCGCGCCACATGGGTGCCGCCGCAGGGCTGCAGATCCACCTGATCGCCGCCCTGACCGATGCGCACCAGCCGCACCTTGCCCTCGCCACGCGGCGGCGAGACCGACATGGTCTTGATCAGCTCGGGATGCGCCTCCAGCACCTCGGCCTCGATCCAGTCGGAACTGACCACCAGATCGCGGTCGACCAGCGCGTTCAGCGCCTCTTCCAGCGCCTCGCGGTCCTCGGGGGGCTGCGGCATGGCAAAATCCAGTCGTCCGGATCCGGCGCCGATCTGCCCGCCGGTGACCGGCAGCGGGATCACCACCGACAGCAGATGCAGCGCGGTATGCACCCGCATGTGCCGGTGCCGCCGCTCCCAGTCCAGCACCTGCATCACCTGCGTGCCGACGCGCGGCAGCGGCAGCGGCTCGGCGGGCACCAGCACCACCGTGCCGCCATCGCCCTTGACGGCGGTGGCGATGGCCAGCCCGCCGCCGGGCCAGTCCAGCCGCCCGCTGTCGCCGGGCTGGCCGCCGCCGGTGGGGTAGAAGATGCTGGCATCCAGCACGATGCCGCCCTCCTCGGTATGGGCCACCACACGGGCGGGGGCATCGCGCAGATAGGCATCCTCGCGGAACAGCAGATCGGTCATCGGGTCAGTCCTTTCTCAGCGTCCGTCGCCACCATCTTCGGGGCCGACAAAATGCGTCTCCGAAATCCCGGCAGAGGGATCCCGCCCGGATCCCTGCGGCGCGGTGGCGGCAGCGGCGGTGGGTTCGGGATCCTGCGTGGCAGGCGCGGGCGGCGTGGCCCGCGCGCGATCATACAGCGTTTCGGGATTGCGCAGCCAGATGTCGCGCTGCGCAAACGGGATCTCGATGCCTTCCTCGGTGAAGCGCTGCGCGATCATGTGGTTGAAATCGCTGAGCACGTTCAGCTTTTCGCCCACGTCACGGATGATGGCGCGGATCTCGAATTCCAGCCCGTCGGGGCCGAAGCGCGCAAGCACCACCGAAGGTTCGGGATTCATCAGCACCATGTCATGCTCCCGCGCGATGCGGCGCAGGATCTGCTCCACCTTGCGGGTGTCGGTGCCATAGGCCACGCCCACGGTGGCAAAGACCCGCCCCACCACATTGCCCCGGGTGTAGTTGGTGACGGTGCCAGAGACAAAATCCGAATTGGGCACGATCACATCGGTGCGGTCGAAGGTCTCGATCCGGGTGGAGCGGACAGAGATGTCCTTGACGATGCCCATGTTGCCGCCGACCTCGATCCAGTCGCCCTGACTGATGGGCCGTTCGATCAGCAGGATGATGCCGGAGACGAAATTGGACACGATGTTCTGCAGGCCAAAACCGATGCCCACCGACAGCGCCCCCGCCACGATGGCCAGCGACGACAGGTCGATCCCGGCGGCGGTGATGGCGATGACGGCGGCGATGAAGATCCCGACATAGCCCAGCCCCGAGACGACGGCATTCTGCCCGCCCAGATCCAGCCGGGTGCGCGGCAGCACCGAACTGCGCAGCCCGCCCTGCAGGAGCCGGGTGGCAAGGAACCCCACCCCGAACACCGCCACCATGGTCAGGAAGCTGGTGGGCGAAATCCGGGTGTCGCCCAGTACGAAACCTTCGCGGAAGCGCGTCCAGATCTCCAGCAGGTCGGCGGTCCGCGCCCCCCAGATCAGCGCAAGGCCCGGCAGGGCCAGCAGCATCAGCGCAAAGCCCGCGAGCACCGGCACCAGACTGTCGCTGTCCTCGGCGCGCTTGCCGCTGACCAGCGTGTAGACGTCGTTGACGAAGCGCTGCAGCACCAGCACCAGCGCCAGCAGCGCCAGCGTCTGGATGGCCGGATAGACCATCGCGTCGCCCACGGCGTTATAGCCGATGGCCGCCATGACCGGACCCGCCAGCGCCAGCAGCATCGCGGCCCGCCCCAGCAGCCGCGCCACCTGCTGGCGCAGGCTCGGCGGCGGGGTCTCTTCGCCTTCGGCCTGCGGTTCGCGCAGCAGGGTCAGGATATGGCCCAGCCGGAACAGCATCAGCGCACAGAGCAGCAGCACCGGGAAATCCAGCACCGCCATGGTGGCGGTGGTGAAGTTGTAAAGCTCTCCCAGCGTTTCGCCCACGTCGCGCAGCACGAAAAGCACCGCCAGAACCGAGGCGTAAAGCCATGCCTCGGTGCGCTGCCGGTCGGCCAGCGGCACGGTGGCCACCTCCGGATCGCGGTTGAAACTCTGCTCGGCCAGCCAGCGGATATACAGCAGCAGGAAGGTCCATGCGGGCAGCATCTGCAGCAGTTCGCTGCCCTGCGTCCCCGGCAGATCCGAGGTCTGCACCGCCGCCACCAGCAACATAACCCCGGCCAGCGGCACAAGGATGCCGCCCAGCGACACGAAGAACCGCCAGACGCCTGTGCCCCTCCGGGTGCTGGCGCGCAGCCTTTCGCCAAAGCCCCGCATCACGCGCGGGCCGCGGATCACCAGAAGTCCCGCCAGCGCCAGCAGCAGCAGGATCAGCGGCAGGCTTTCCCGCGCCTCCGCCAGTTTCACCTCCGAAGCCAGATCGCGCCGGATCTCGTCAAAAAGCGAGCTTCCGGCGGACAGCACCTCTTCGAGCGCCGCAGGCCAGAGCTGCGGGTTGAGCGGGGTCGGCCCCAGCGTCAGCAGCGCGTCGGTCTGGCGGGTCCGGATCATCGTGTCGATCTGGCGGATGATGCCATCGGCGCGGGTATAGGCTTCCTGCGCGCGCAGCCCCGGCGCCTGCAGTTCTGCCAGCTGCGCGTTCAGGTTTTCGCGGCGGGTGGCGATGTCCTCGGGTTCGGTCTCGCCCTCGGCGGGCACCGGCCCCAGCGCATCGATCTGCGCCTGCAGCGTGTCGATGCGGGGGGCGTTGATGCCCTGCCCGCTCAGGAACCGTTCGCGCCAGTCCACCACGGACTGGCGCAGCCCTTCGAGCGCGCTGTCGGTGGCGTCATTGTCGCCCAGCACCTGTTCGGCGCGGGTCGCCACCTCATCCCACGCGCCATAATCCAGATCCTCGCTCTGCGCGAAGGCCACACCTGCAAGCAGCACCAGCGCTGCCAGCCCCCCCAGACAACGGCGAAGGATCAGGCTCATGCGTCCTCGAACACACCCGGAATGGAGGCAGGGGCGCGGTCAAGCCATGACGGCACCGGCAGGTTGCGCGCCTGCAGGAAATCAGGGTTGAACAGCTTCGACTGGTAGCGGTTGCCGTAGTCGCACAGGATGGTGACGATGGTATGGCCCGGCCCCATCTCCTGCGCCATGCGGATGGCCCCCGCGACGTTGATCCCGGACGAGCCGCCAAGGCACAGCCCCTCTTCGGAGAGCAGGTCGAACACGATGGGCAGCGCTTCTTCGTCGGGCACCTGACAGGCGAAATCCGGGGTGAAGCCTTCAAGGTTGGCGGTGATGCGCCCCTGTCCGATGCCCTCGGTGATCGACTCGCCTTCGGATTTCAGCTCTCCGGTGGTGTAATAGCTGTAAAGTGCGGCCCCCATCGGATCGGCGAGGCCGACCTTCACGCCCTTGGGCTGCAGCGCCATGCCGACCCCTGCCAGCGTGCCGCCCGACCCCACCGCGCAGACAAAGCCATCGACCTTGCCGCCGGTCTGGTCCCAGATCTCGGGGCCGGTGCCTTCGATATGGGCGAGCCGGTTCGCGACGTTGTCGAACTGGTTGGCCCAGATCGCGCCATGCTTTTCGGTCTTGGCCAGCTCTTCGGCCAGCCGCCCGGAATAGCGGACATAGTTGTTGGGATTGCGATAGGGGGCGGCAGGCACCTGCACAAGTTCGGCGCCCGCAAGCCGCAGCATGTCCTTCTTTTCCTGACTCTGGGTTTCAGGAATGACGATCACGGTGCGGAACCCCATGGAGGCGCCAACCAGCGCCAGCCCGATGCCGGTATTGCCCGCCGTGCCCTCGACGATGGTGCCGCCCGGTTCCAGCAGGCCGCGTTCGACCGCGTCGCGGATGATCCAGAGCGCGGCGCGGTCCTTGACCGACTGGCCCGGATTCATGAACTCCGCCTTGCCAAGGATGGTGCATCCCGTCATCTCGCTGGCTTTCTTCAGCCGGATGAGCGGCGTGTTGCCGACCGCCTGAGCCAGATCCTGTGCCACACGCATGGACATCTCCCGTTCCTCATAATCAGTTCAAGGTGTAGGGCGCGCCGGGCCCGAACTCAAGCGCCCGCGGTCAGGCAGCGGCGCGAAGCCGGGGCCGCGCCCGGGCCAGCCACAGGAGCATGGTCGCCAAGGGCGCCGCGTTGATCTCGCCGCTGTCGACCAGCGCCATGGCCTGATCGAAGGGGATCACATGGCTGCGGATATCCTCGTGTTCCTCGGCCAGGCCACCCAGGCCCGTGGCATGGCGGGAAAGGTCGCAAACCCCCAGAAAACAATGGAAATATTCCGTGCTATAACCGGGCGAGGCATAGACCTTCAGCATGGGTTCGGCATGGGCCAGGTCCAGCCCCGCCTCCTCGCGCGCCTCGCGCAGCGCACAGGCGGCGGGGTCTTCGCCCGCATCCACCAGCCCCGCCACCGGCTCCAGCATCCACGGGCGGCTGTCACCGCGCATCACGGGCCCGTAACGCAACTGTTCGATCAGCAGCACGCAGTCGGTGACCGGATCATAGGGCAGGATCAGCGCGGCATCATAGGCGATGAAGGCCTCGCGCCCCATGGGAGGGGACCATGTGCCGTCAAACCGGCGGTGGCGCAGATCGAAGCGGCGCAGCCGGAAAAAGCCTTCATGCCCGGGATGGTCCGCCACGATCTCTACCGCGTCGCGCCCCGGATCGCCGCGCAGCGTGGCGGGCGCGGTCTGCTGGCCCAGCACCTGCGCCCATGCCCGCGCCGTCAAGAACGGGCGCAGCCCGGCGATGCGCGCGGGATCGCTGTCGGCGGGCTGCGCCATGACCGCGCGCGTGGCGGCTGTGGCCAGATCGCCCCAGCGCGCACCCCATGCCGCCGCGTCCCAATGCGGCGCCGTCGACGGTGCCACCCATGCCAGCGCCTGCCTGCCGTCGCTCAGGCGCAGGTCGTCCAGCTTGTCCTTGGCCAGATAGAAGCACAGCCGCGCCACATCCTCGGCGCTGGCCGCAAGCCGCGCGCCGGGGGCAGTGGCGCCGGGATCGGGGCTCAGCAGCGGCAGGTCGGCGGGATCGCCCGACCAGCGCAGGGAATGATCGGGAAGATCGGCGGGCCGCAGATCGGCCGGTCGGCCCAGCACATGGCAGAGCAGCGGCGCATGGGTCAGCGCCCCGTGAAGAAAGATGTCGGGCAAGGATTACCTCCAGTGGCGGGCGGCCAGTTCGACCAGCAGACCGGTCACGACCGCGCCCCCCAGCATGAGCAGAAAGAACTCCGCATCCAGCAGATGGCCGCCAAATTCCAGCGCGATTTCGAAGATGGCGGAAAACGCCTCCATCGGGCCGTCATAGCGGTGCCGCATGGCAAGGCGCACCATCTCGTTGGTGGCCTGAACCAGAAGCGCCAGCAGCACCAGCGCGGCGGTGGCGGTCAGCGCATGGGACTGCGTGCTTGCCACCCCCCGCCCGGCGCGCGGCCCAAGGATCAGCCAGCCGCAGAGCCAGCCCAGACCCATAGTCACCCATGTGAAATAGCCGAACCCCGTGCCCTCCGGCATCAGGGTCTTGACCTCTTCAGAGCCAAGATACCCCAGCGCCGCAAGGCAGAGCGCGGCGATCAGACGTGCGGCGGTGGTCATGGCGGACAAACGGCCTCTGGCTGCGGAACATGGGGCCAGCTAACGCGGCACGGGGCCGCTCTGCAAGGGCGGGCGCGGCACGGGGCGGCGGCGCCCCCGCACGGGTCTAGAACTCGCGGGTCTCGTAGGCGTGCAGCGCCGCCTGCCGCCCCTCGTCAGTGCCGACGATGGGCCGGGGATAGGGATCCTGCGGCGACAGGCCCCAGGATCGCGGCACCGCCTCGAAATAATCCAGCGCGGTCTGTGGCGGGGTGCGCTGCCCCTCGGCCAGCCAGCGTTTCAGATAGGCGTTGTCGGGGTCGAATTTCTTCTGCTGCGTCTCGGGGTTGAAGACGCGGAAATAGGGCGCGGCATCGGGCCCCGATCCTGCCACCCACTGCCACCCCAGCGCGTTGGAGGCCGGATCCCAGTCCACCAGACAGTCCTCGAACCAGTCGAGCCCAATTTTCCAATGGATCATCATGTGCTTGGTCAGGTAGCTCGCCACGATCATCCGGGCGCGGTTGTGCATCCGCCCGGTCACATACATCTCGCGCAGCGCCGCATCGACCACGGCCATGCCGGTGCGCGCCTGCTGCCATGCCGTCACCTCGCGCAGGCGGCGGTCGGTGCGCCACGGAAAGCCGCCCCATTCCTCGCGCCAGTTGTCGGTCAGCAGCCGGGGCGTGTGCCACATCAGGTGATAGGAGAACTCGCGCCAGACCAGTTCCTTGAGGAAATGCTCCGCCCCCGCCTTGCCCTCGGCCATGGCGCGCAGCCCGACATGCCAGAGCCGCGCCGGGCTGATCTCGCCAAGGCTCAGATATTCGGACATGCCCGAGGTCGCGTCCTCGGCCAGAAGATCGCGGTCCTGCTTGTAGGCGTCGATGCGATGCGCGGCGAACTGGCCAAGCTTGGCCTGCGCCGCCGCCTCTCCGGGCTGGACATGTTTCGCCAGCACGGCGGCACCCCGGTTCATGGCGGCGCCAAGCTGCCAGTCGTCCAGCGCCGCGCTGTCGGGCCAGGTCGCGGGCGCGGGCAGATGCGCGGGGGCAGCTGCTGGCTCGGGCACCTCGCGGTCCTTCACCGCGCGCCACATCGGGCTGTAAACCTTGTAATAGCCGCCCTGCTGGGTCTCCACATCCCATGGCTCGAACAGCAGATGCCCGGCAAAGCTGCGCGCCTCGATCCCGGCCTCCTTGAGGGCGGATTTCACGTCGGTGTCGCGCTCCACCGAGGCCGGGTCATAGGCGCGCATCCAGTAGACGGCGCGCGCCCCGGTTGCGGCCACCAGCGCCGGGATCACCTCGCGCGCGGGGCCCGCCCGCAGGATCAGCCGCGATCCTTTCTCCTCCAGCGCCTTGGCAAAGACCCGCAGCCCTTGGTCAAGCCGCCATTTGGGCGCGGTTCCCAGGCCGTCCACCGTGTGGTCGCGCAGGAAGACCGGGATCACCGGCCCGCCGCGCGCCACCGCCGCCGCCAGCGCCGCGTGGTCCGAAAGCCGCAGATCCCGGCGGATCCAGACGATGACGGGGGACTGCTCGCTCATGTTCAAACTCTCCGATGGCCTGCGTCAGGGCCTACGCAGGCCCCGGTCCGCTGGATCAAAGAACGGCGTCAAGCGCCGAAATCAGCTGAGAAATTTCCGCCTCGCTGGTGTAATGCGTGAAGGACAGCCGCAGCACGCCGCGCGCCGGATCGACCCCCAGCGCCTGCAGCGCGCGCACCGCGTAAAAATCGCCGCCCCCCGCCATGATGCCATGCGGCGCCAGCGCCGCCGCCAGCTCGGCGCCGGGCCGGTCCAGCGCCAGCGCGAAAGTGGGCGCGCGCCCTTCTGCCTGCGCCGGTCCCAGCAGCCGCAGATCGTTGCGCCCCGCCAGATAGTCCAGCAGCGGCCCGCTCAGCGCGATTTCCTGCGCGCGCATCAGCCCCGACACCTCGGCAGCCGACACGCCATGATGGGCGGCGAGCCCCTCGATATAATCGGCGATCCCGGCACAGGCCGCGACCTGCGCGTGATCGGGCCCGGCGGGGGTAAAGCGTTTGTACAGGCTGCCGCCGTTGAAGCTGTGCCCCTGATTGGGCAGCGCCTCGGCCAGCGCGCGGCGGATCAGCATCAGCCCCTGATGCGGGCCATAGGTCTTGTAGGCGGAAAACAGGTAAATGTCGGCGCCAAGCGCATCCATGTCGGGCAGTCCATGCGGCGCATAGCTGACCCCGTCTACACAGGTGAAGGCCCCCGCCGCATGGGCAAGCGCGGTGATCTCGGCCACCGGGTTGATCTCTGCCACCACGTTGGAACAGTGCGGGAAACAGACCAGCCGCACGTCGTCATCCAGAAGCGCCTCCAGATCGGCGGGATCCAGATGGCCGGTGCGCGGGTTCATCCGCCATTCGCGGATCTTGATGCCCTCCTCCGCCAGCCGCCGCCACGGGCCGGAATTGGCCTCGTGATCCTGATCGGTGACGATGATCACCTCGCCGGGGCGCATGAAGCGGCGGAAGGCCTGCGCCAGCACATAGGTGTTCGCGGTGGTGGAGGGGCCGAAGCTCAGCTCGTCGGGCGCCACGTTCATCAGCCGCGCCAGCCGGCTGCGCGCCTCGTCCATCTCGGCCCCGCCCGCCTCGGAGGCGGCATAGGGCGCATAGGGCTGCACCTTGCGCTGCGTGTAAAAGCGCGTCAGCCGGTCGATCACCGGGCGGCAGGTGTAAGAGCCGCCCGCATTCTCAAAAAACGCCTGACCCTGCAGGGTCGGTTCTGAAAACGCGGGGAACTGCGCCCGCACATGTGTGAGATCCAGCATCTCTGACCCTTTCCGGCATGTTTCGCGCAGCAAAGCCGCGACAGGCGCGCGGGTCAAGACGGCGCGGAGATTCCGCAGCCGCCCCGCCGCAAGCCCGGGCTTTCGCAGCCCTTCGGGAACGGAAAACGGCGCGGCCCCGCAGGACCGCGCCGCCTGATCTTTCCTGGCTTCGGATCAGATACGGCGTTCCGCCTGCAAACCCTTCCAGATCGCGAAGCACATCACCAGCAGCACCAGCGTGAACGGCAGCCCGGTGGAGATCACCATGGATTGCAGCGATCCCAGACCGCCCGCCGACAGCAGCAGCACGATGGCCACGGCGCCTTCGAAGACGCACCAGAACACCCGCTGCGGCAGGGGCGCGTCGATCTTGCCCCCGGCGGTGATGGTGTCGATCACCAGCGAGCCGGAATCCGACGAGGTGACGAAGAACAGGATCACCAGCAGCACCGCCAGCACCGAGGTGATCTGCGACAGCGGCAGGCCCTCCAGCATCGCGAACAGCGACAGCGGCGGGTTGTAGCTGTCGATCACCTGCGCCTTGACCTGCGAGGTGGCCGGATCGCTCAGCACCTGATCGATGGCGACGCCCCCGAACACCGCCATCCACAGCACGCAGACAAGGCTCGGGATGATCAGCACGCAGGTCAGGAATTCGCGCACGGTGCGGCCGCGCGACACGCGGGCGATGAACATGCCCACGAACGGCGACCAGCTGATCCACCACGCCCAGTAGAAGGCGGTCCAGCCCTGCACGAAGCTGTCATCCTCGCGGCCCACCGGGTTCGACAGCGGCACGATCTCCTTCAGATAGGCGCCCAGACCCAGCGCGAAATCCGACAGGATCAGCAGGGTCGGCCCCGCGATCAGCACGAAGAGCAGCAGCAGCGTCGCCATCCCCATGTTGATCTCCGACAGCACCTTCACGCCGCCATCAAGGCCGCGCAGCACCGACACCAGCGCCACCGCGGTGATGCCGGAAATGATCGCCACCTGCTGCAGCGGCCCCATGGGCAGGCCGAAGACGTGGTTCAGACCGGCATTGACCTGCGACGCGCCCAGACCCAGCGAGGTGGCCAGACCGAAGAGCGTGGCAAACACCGCCAGCACGTCGATGACATGGCCCCACCAGCCCCAGACCCGTTCGCCAAGGATCGGATAGAAGGCCGAGCGGGTGGTCAGCGGCAGGCCCTTGTTGTAGGAAAACAGCGCCAGCGCCAGCGCCACCACGGCATAGATCGCCCAAGGATGCAGGCCCCAGTGGAAGATCGTCGCGGCGAGCCCCATTGTCTTGGCAGCAGCGACGTTTTCCGGGATCAGGCTGCCATCCTCGGCAAAGGGCGAGGGCACGCCAAGCGGCTCTGACACCGCCATGTGATAGACCGGCTCCAGCACGCCGAAGAACATGAGACCGATGCCCATGCCTGCGGCGAACAGCATCGCGAACCAGCCCAGATAGCTGTAATCGGGGCTTGCCTCCGCGCCGCCCAGCCGGACCTTGCCCAGAGGCGACACGATCAGCACCAGACAGAAGATGACGAACACGTTCGCCGCCGCCAGGAAGAACCAGTCAAAGGTCTTCGTGGCGAATGCGAACATCCAGTTGAAGGCCGCGCCCGACTGTTCGGGCAGCGCCAGCGTGTAGAAGACAAAAAGAACCACCGCGATGCCGGAAATCAGAAACACCGGGTTGTGGATGTCCAGCCCGAAGGGGCCGAACTTGCCTTCGTAATTGTCCTGACCGATCTCGTAATCGGTGTCGATGATCTGGGAGGCGCCTTCCGGAGCCGGAATGCCCTGATCGTCCGTGGTATCACTCATGCGCGTGACCTCCATCTGTTCCTCGTTGCTTGGGCGATGCGGTGCCTCGCCATAAGCGAAACTCCGCCGGGTGCGGCATCGGTTCCCGATTTTCTGGAACCTTCTGCACCATGCCCCGGGACCGCCGCGCGGCCCGCGTCGACTGCAGACCCGCGCCGGCGGATCCGCGCTTCGGCAAACTTTTGCCGATGACATCGCAGGCTCATGTCAGACTGCGCCCCGCAGCACAACCGCAAAGCCGCCGCCTGAAGGTTCAATACCGACAAAATGTCGTTTTTAGACCTCGTCCGCCGGACGCAGGCCAGAGCTTCGCCGGGGGCCCTCTTCCACCCGCCCCGGCGCAGGGTGCGCACCCCCCGCGCGACCCCGTGCGGTAGGCTCGCGGCCCCCGCAGGCTTGCACAGCCCCCGCCGCGCGGGCATGAAGACCGCGCCGCCACCGCCGGAGAAGGCCATGAAGACCTGCATCGTCACCTCGGATTACTTCGTCCCGGGCGAGACCTTCATCAACCGCCATATCGAACACCTGTTCGGCGGGCAGACCTGCGTGCTCTGCGGCAGGTTCGACGGGCAGAACCCGCTCGACAAGCCGGTCTTTGAACGCCGCGCCCGGCTTTCGGCGGCGGACAAGCTGCGCGCGCCCTTCGCCATGGGCTGGAACGCCGCCACCGAAGGCACCGGGCGGCTGCCCTTCGGCGACAACCGCCGCGCGCTGGTGGACTGGCTCCGTGCCCAGCAGGTCGAGGTGATCCTTGCCGAATTCGGCACGCAGGCGCTGGTGGTGGCCAAACTCGCGACCGAGCTTGGCCTGCCGGTCTTCAGCTATTTCCGCGGCACCGATGCCAGCCGCGCGCTGGGATCGCGGCAGCGGGTGCGCGCCTATCGCCGGATGATGCCCCGGCTCGACGGCATCTTCGCCGTCTCGCAGTTCCTGCTCGACAATCTCGCCCGCCACGGGGTCAGCCATCCCAACGCCCATGTCATCCCGTCGGGGGTCGACATCCGCCGCTTCGCGCCCGAGGCCAAGATCCCCGGATCCTGCCTCGCCGTGGGCCGCATGGTCGAGAAGAAGGCGCCGCAGATCACCCTGCGCGCCTTTGCCCGCGCCGCCGCCGACCGGCCCGGCCACCTGACCTTCGTGGGCGACGGCCCGCTGCTCGACAGCTGCCGCAGGCTTGCCGCCGAACTGGGCATGGCGGGCCGCGTCACCTTCACCGGCGCGCTGCCGCATGACGCGGTGCGCGCCCATCTCGCCACGACAGAGATTTTCCTCCAGCATTCGGTGACCGACCGCAACGGCAATACCGAAGGCCTGCCCACCGCCATTCAGGAGGCGATGGCCGCAGGCTGCATCCCGGTCTCCACCCGCCATGCCGGCATCCCCGAGGCGATCACCGAAGGCGAGAATGGCTTCATGGTGGCCGAACGCGACGAAGACGCCTTCGCCGACCGGCTGGCCCGCCTGCTGGACATGCCCGACCGCAGCGCCCTCGCCCGCGCCGCCCGCGCCACCGCCGAGACGCGCTTCGACAATGCCGTGCTGCTCGACCGGGTGGAGGCGCAGATCCGCGCGCGGGTTACAGCCCGCCGCTGACCTCCGCCCCCCGTTCTTCTTGGTAAAAATATCCCGGGGGAGTCGCCAGAGGCGACGGGGGCAGAGCCCCCTTTCTCCCCTGCTCGCCGCCCCCGCGACGCGACCGGGCCTTGCATCCTGCTCCGATTCCCCCCACCGTCTGAACAACTGTTCATTTCCGCGGGAAAGGGAGGCCCATGGAGTTTGCACTGACCGAGGAGCAGCAGGCGATCTTCGACATGGCGCGGGATTTTGGCCAGACCCGCATCGCGCCCTTCGCCCGGGACTGGGAGGCGGAGGGCAGCATTCCCCGCGATCTCTGGCCCGATCTGGCGGAACTGGGATTTGGCGGGCTTTATGTCGCCGAAGAGCATGGCGGCGCGGGGCTGACGCGGCTTGACGGCACGCTGGTGTTCGAGGCGCTGTCCATGGCCTGCCCTTCCGTGGCCGCCTTTTTGTCGATCCACAACATGTGCGCCCGGATGATCGACGCAAATGGCAGCACAGAGATGCGGGCGCGGGTGCTGCCCAAGGCCGTCGCCATGACCACGCTGCTCTCCTACTGCCTGACCGAACCGGGCTCGGGCTCGGATGCCGCGGCCCTGCGCAGCCGCGCGACCCCCACGCCCGAGGGCTACAGCCTGAGCGGGGCCAAGGCCTTCATCTCGGGGGGCGGCTATTCGGATGCCTATGTGGTGATGGCCCGCACCGGCGAGGACGGCCCGCGCGGCATCTCGGCGCTGCTGGTGGCGGCGGACACGCCCGGGCTTGGCTTTGGGGGGCTGGAGGACAAGATGGGCTGGCGGTCGCAGCCGACCCGCGCGCTGCAGTTCGACGACTGCGCGGTGCCCCGGGCCAACCTGCTGGGGCAGGAAGGCCATGGCTTCCGCTATGCCATGGCGGGGCTGGATGGCGGGCGGCTCAACATCGCGGCCTGTTCGCTGGGCGGCGCGCAGACCGCGCTTGACGCCACGCTGGCCTATATGCGCGACAGGCAGGCCTTCGGGCAGCGGCTCGACCAGTTTCAGGCGCTGCGGTTCCGGCTGGCCGAGGCAGAGATCCAGCTGCAGGCGGCGCGGGTGTTCCTGCGGCAGGCGGCGTGGAAGCTGGATACCGGCGCACCCGATGCCAGCACCTTCTGCGCCATGGCCAAGGCCTTTGTCACCGAAGCGGGCTGCCGGGTGGTGGATGACTGCCTGCAGCTGCATGGCGGCTATGGCTATCTGGCCGATTACGGCATCGAAAAGCTGGTGCGCGACCTGCGCGTGCACCGCATCCTTGAAGGCACCAATGAGATCATGCGCGTGCTGGTGGCGCGCAGTCTGGTGGCGCAGTCATGACCGATCTTGCCCTTCGCAAGGACGGCGCCTGCGGGCGCATCACCCTGACCCGGCCACAGGCGCTGAACGCGCTGAGCTGGGACATGTGCCTGCGGATCGAGGCGGCGCTGGACCGCTGGCGCACGGATCCGCAGGTGGCGCTGGTGCTGATCGAAGGCGAAGGCCCGCGCGCCTTCTGCGCGGGCGGCGACATCGCCGAGGTCTATCATCGCGCCCGCGCGGGCGACGTGGCGCATGCACAGGGCTTCTGGCGCGACGAATACCGGCTCAACGCCAAGATGGCGGAATATCCCAAGCCGCTTGTCAGTTTCCTGCACGGCTTTGTCATGGGCGGCGGCGTGGGCTTGGGCGGGCATTGCGCGCCGCGCATCGTGGGCGAGACAGCACAGGTCGCCATGCCGGAATGCGGCATCGGCTTCGTGCCGGATGTGGGCGGATCGTTTCTGCTGGCGCGGGCGCCGGGACGGCTGGGGCGGCATCTGGCGCTGACCGCCGCGCGCATGGGGCCGGGCGATGCGATCCATGCGGGCTTTGCCGATGTCTTTGTCCCCGAAGCGGGATGGGAGGCGCTGAAGGACGCGCTGGCGCGCACCGGCGATGTGGGTCTTGTGGCGCAGGCCGCAGAGCTGCCGCCCCCCAGCCCCATGGCCGAGGCGCAGGCCCGGATCGACGCGCTTTATGCGGGCGCGGATGTGGCGGCGATCGCTGCGGCGCTGGAGCGGTCGGAGGATCCGCTCGCGCCTGCGGCGCTGAAAGCGCTGCGCCGCAATTCGCCGCTGTCGATGGCGGTGACGCTGGCCATGCTCGACGCCTTGCAGGCAGCCCCCCATGATCTGCGCGCGGCGCTGCGACAGGAATACCGCGTGGCGCATCGCATTCTGGATCAGGGCGACATGCTGGAGGGCGTGCGCGCCGCGATCATCGACAAGGACCGCAGCCCCCGCTGGGCGGATGCGTTCGGCGCCGTGCCGCAAGATAAAGTGGCGGCGCTGCTGGCGCCGCTGGGAGCGGAGGAACTGGCGCTTCCGGCGCCTGACGGGGGAGAGACGGAATGAAGATCGCAGTCATCGGACTGGGCCATATGGGCGCGCCCATGGCCGCCAATCTGGTCGGCGCGGGCCATGAGGTGACAGGCTTCGACGCGGCGGGTGTCACGCTGGCGGGAGTGTCCCCCGCCCCCAGCGCCGCCGCCGCCGCCACAGGGGCAGAGGTGGTGCTGACCATGCTGCCCGATGGCGCCATCCTGCGCCGCGTCGCGGCAGAGGTGATCCCCGCCATGACGCCGGGGGCGGTGCTGCTGGACTGTTCCACCGTGGATGTGGACAGCGCCCGCGCCGTGGCGGCGCAGGCCGAGGCGGCGGGGCTGCTGGCGCTCGACGCGCCGGTGTCGGGCGGCGTGGGCGGGGCCAGCGCGGGCACGCTGACTTTCATGGTGGGCGGATCCGAGGCGGGCTTTGCCCGCTCCCGCCCGCTCTTCGAGGTCATGGGCCAGAAGGCGGTGTTCTGCGGCCCCTCGGGCAACGGGCAGGCCGCCAAGATCTGCAACAACATGATCCTTGGCGTCACCATGATCGCCACCTGCGAGGCTTTTGCGCTGGCCGACAAGCTGGGGCTGTCCCGGCAGGCGATGTATGACGTGGTCTCCACCTCCTCGGGGTCGTCATGGTCGATGAATGTCTACTGCCCTGCCCCCGGCGTCGGCCCCGCCTCGCCGGCGGATCGCGGCTATGTCCCCGGGTTTTCGGCGGATCTGATGCTGAAGGATCTGCGGCTGAGCCAGCAGGCGGCGGAACTGGCGGATGCCGACACCCCGATGGGCGCGCGGGCGGCGGATCTCTATCGCGTCTTTGTCGAGGAGGAGAACGGGCGCGGGCGCGATTTCTCCGCCATGCTGCCCCGGTTCGAACGGCGCGGGCGCAGCTGAGCAGGCGCTGTGCGGGCGGAAAGCCCGGCGGGGGCTCTGCCCCCCGTCGCGCGTGCCGCGCGCCGTCCCCCGGGATATTTGGAGCCAATGGAAACCGCAGAGCCGTGTGAGCGGCTGTCGCCTTCGCGGTGCGGGCCTGTTATGAGGGCCGAAATCCATGAGGTTCCATGACCACGCTCGACATCTTCTCCGACCCCATCTGTCCCTGGTGCTATATCGGCAAGGCGCTCTTGGACCGCGCGCTGCTGGAGGTGCCGGACCATCCGTTCACGCTGCGCTGGCGGCCCTTCCTTCTGAACCCCGCCATGCCCGCCGAGGGCATGGACCGCACCACCTATCTGGAGGGCAAGTTCGGCGGGCGCGCGGGCGCGCTCGAGGCCTATCGCCCGGTGCTGGAGATGGCCGAGGCGGCGGGGCTGGAGATCGATCTGGCCGCGATTTCCCGCACGCCCTCCTCGCTGGATGCGCAGCGGCTGATTCACTGGGCCGATATCGAAGGCGTGCAGACGGCGGTGGTGTCGAGCCTGTTCCGCGCCTATTTCCGCGAGGGCCGCGACATCGGCGACCGCGAGGTTCTGGGCGATGTCGCCGATGGCTGCGGCATGGATGCCGCGCTGGTGCAGCGGCTTCTGGCCTCTGACGCCGACCGCCGCGAGATCGTGGAGATGGATGCGGCGGCGCGCGGCATGGGGGTGACGGCAGTGCCCACCTTCGTGGTGGCGGGCCAGCATGCGGTGCCGGGCGCGCAGCCGACCGAGCTGTGGCTGCGGGTGATCGCCGAGCTGCGCGCGGCGGGCTGAAACGCGGAACGGACGGCATGCGTGGGGCGCAACCCGGAATTGCATGTCGAAAGCATGCTTTTTCGGTTCCCAGCGGCGCGGAAATTGGATAGCCCGGGGGCATCATTGCCCGTTGCCGCGCGCCGCGCCGCCCTGTTTCCTGAGGATCCCCATGACCGTCTCGCCACAGCCGCCCCGTGCGGCCGACACCCCGCCTGACGCGCCCCGCAAGGGGCCGGGCCGGGTGGAGTTCATCGCGCTGCTGGCGATGCTGTTCGCCTCCATCGCCTTTTCCATCGACGCCATGCTGCCCGCCCTGCCCGAGATCGGCGCGGCGCTGACGCCGGGGGATCTCAACCGCGCGCAGCTGGTGCTGACCAGCTTCGTGCTGGGCATGGGCATCGGCACGCTGTTCACCGGGCCGCTGTCGGACACGTTCGGGCGCAAGCCGGTGATCCTTGGCGGGCTGGCGCTTTATGTCGTCTCCGCGCTGGTCGCCGCTCAGGCCGAGACGCTGGAGGGGCTGCTGGGGGCGCGGCTGGTGCAGGGTCTGGGCGCTGCGGGGCCACGGGTCGTGGTGCTGGCCATCGTGCGCGACCTTTATTCCGGGCGCAACATGGCGCGGATCATGTCCTTTGTGATGATGGTCTTCACGCTGTTTCCGGCGCTGGCGCCCTCGCTGGGGGCGGTGATCATCGCGGGCACCGGCTGGCGCGGCGTGTTCTGGGCCTTCGTGCTGTTTGCCGGCATCGCCGCGCTGTGGCTGGGGCTGCGCCTGCCCGAGACGCTGCCGCGCGAGAGCCGCCGTCCGTTCCGGGCCCGCACGCTTTGGGCGGCAGTGCGGGAACTGCTGTCCCATCCGGTGGTGCGCATTTCCATCGGGGTGCAGGCGCTGTGTTCGGCCACGATGTTTTCCATGCTCTCCTCGGTGCAGCAGATCTATGACGTGACCTTTGGTCAGGGCGAATGGTTTCCGGTCTGGTTCGGTGTGGCGGCGGTGCTTGCCTCCTCCGCCAGCTTCGTGAACGCGCGGCTGGTGGGACGGCTGGGCATGCGCCGCATCGTGACCACGGTGCTGATGGTGCAGGTGGGTGTCTCTGCCGGGGCCATCGCGATCTTTGCCACCGGGCTCGGCGGTACGGCGGGGTTTGCAGTGTTCCTGATCTGGCAGGTGTCGGTGTTTTTCCAGATGGGCCTGACCATGGGCAACGTGAACGCCATCGCCATGGAGCCGGTGGGCCATATCGCGGGGCTCGCCTCGTCGGTGATCGGCGCGGTGGCCACGGTGCTGGCGGTGCTGATGGCGGTGCCGGTGGGGCTGATGTTCGACGGCACGCCGCTGCCGCTGGCCATCGGCATCTTTCTGGAAACCGCGCTGTCGCTGCTGCTGATGCTGCGCCTTGCCCGGCGCGAGGCGGTGCAGCCCGCCTGACCGGTGGGGCCTTCCGGGGCGGGCGTGACCCGTCCCGGGGGTCTGGCCGGGGGTCTGGCGACTCCCCTCACGCTTTCTGCATACGATTGTATGCAGATCTTTTCGCATCCGCAGAAATCGTTTAAACCAGAGACACGCGATTCACCCAGCGAAAGGGACACGCATGTCGAAGATCAAGGTCGATGCCCCCATTGTCGAGATGGACGGGGACGAGATGACCCGGATCATCTGGGATTTCATCAAGACGAAGCTGATCCTGCCCTATCTGGACGTGGATCTGCTGTATTACGATCTGTCGATCGAGGAACGCGACCGGACCGAGGACCAGATCACCATCGACGCCGCCGAAAAGACCAAAGAGGTTGGCGTGGCGGTGAAATGTGCCACCATCACCCCCGACGAGGCGCGGGTGGAGGAGTTCGGCCTCAAGAAGATGTGGAAATCGCCCAACGGCACCATCCGCAACATCCTTGGCGGCGTGGTCTTCCGCCAGCCGATCATCTGCCGCAACGTGCCGCGTCTGGTGCCGGGCTGGACCCGGCCCATCGTGATCGGGCGCCATGCCTTTGGCGACCAGTATCGCGCCACCGATTTCACCTTTCCCGGCGCGGGCAAGCTCAGCATGAAATTCGTGGGCGAGGATGGCACCGTCATCGAACGCGAGGTCTATGACGCGCCCTCTGCGGGCGTCTATATGGGCATGTACAACCTTGATGCCTCGATCACCGATTTTGCCCGCGCCTCGCTGAATTACGGGCTGACCATCGGCTGGCCGGTCTATCTGTCCACCAAGAACACCATCCTCAAGGCCTATGACGGGCGGTTCAAGGACATCTTCCAGAAGGTCTATGAGGAAGAGTTCGAGGCGGAGTTCAAGAAAAAGCGCATCTGGTACGAACACCGGCTGATCGACGACATGGTGGCCTGCGCGATGAAATGGAATGGCGGCTTTGTCTGGGCCACCAAGAATTACGATGGCGACGTGCAGTCCGACACGGTGGCGCAGGGCTTCGGCTCGCTGGGGCTGATGACCTCGCAGCTGATGACCCCCGATGGCCGCATCGTCGAGGCCGAGGCCGCCCATGGCACCGTCACCCGCCATTACCGCCAGCATCAGGCCGGGCAGCAGACCTCGACCAATTCCGTGGCCTCGATCTTTGCATGGACCGGCGGGCTGAAGCACCGCGCCAAGCTTGATGACAATGCCGCCTTGCTGCGCTTTGCCGAAACGCTGGAGAAGACCGTGGTGGATACGGTGGAATCGGGCTTCATGACCAAGGATCTGGCGCTGCTGGTGGGGCCGGACCAGAAATGGCTGACCACCACCGGCTTTCTCGACAAGGTCGATGCCAATCTGCAGAAGGCGCTTGGCGCCTGAGACCCGCGCGGCTGCCCGGAATCCGGGCAGCCGTGACCTGCGCGCGGCAGCGGCGCCGCGTCGGGGCTTGACCTTCGCCAGAAAGGTCAGCATCCCTGCCCCATGCAGCTTCTGGACACCGCCCCACCCGACCGCCACACGCTTTGGGAAGACGTGCATGGCATCCTGATCGGTACCACGCTGGTGGCGCTGTCCATCCAGTTCCTGCGCGCCACGGATCTGTTCACCGGACAGATCGCCGGGCTGGCGCTGGTGCTGTCCTATCCCACCGGCTGGCCCTTTGGCGCGATCTTCTTCCTGCTGAACCTGCCCTTCTACCTGCTGGCGGTGCGGCAGCTGGGCTGGCGCTTCACGCTGAAAAGCTTTGCCGCCGTGCTGCTGATGTCGGCCATGACCGATCTCATGCCGCTGGTGCTGACCGTGACGCTGCCGCCATGGCTGGCCGCGCCGCTTTTCGGGGTGCTGGCGGGGCTGGGCCTGCTGTCGCTGTTCCGCCATGGCGCGACGCTGGGCGGGGTCGGCATTGTCGGGCTCTGGCTGCAGGACACGCGCGGCATCAAGGCGGGGCATGTCCAGCTGGGCTTTGACCTTTGCGTCTTTGCCGGGGCGCTGTTCCTGTTCGCGCCCGCGCAGGTCGGCTGGTCGCTGCTGGGATCGGTGATCCTGAACGCGGTGATCCTGATCAACCACCGCCGCGACCGTTACATCGCCCGCTCCTGACTGGCGCCGCGCGCTGCCGCGTGCCAGAACGCCTGCACGACAGAAGGAGCCGTGCCATGACCGCCGTGATGATCCAGGGAGCGGGGTCCAACGTGGGCAAGTCGCTGCTGGTGGCGGGGCTGTGCCGCGCCGCGCGCAGGCGCGGTCTGCGCGTGGCGCCGTTCAAGCCGCAGAACATGTCCAACAACGCCGCCGTGACCGTGGAGGGCGGCGAGATCGGCCGCGCGCAGGCGCTGCAGGCGCTGGCCTGCGGGCTGGACCCCACCTGCCACATGAACCCCGTGCTGCTGAAACCCGAAAGCGATCAGGGCGCGCAGGTCATCGTGCAGGGCCGCCGCCTGACCACCACGCGGGCCGGTGATTATGCCGCGCTGAAACCGCGCCTGCTGGGGGCGGTGCTGGAGAGTTTCCGCAGCCTCAGCGCAGCCCATGATCTGGTCATCGTCGAAGGCGCGGGCAGCCCCGCCGAGGTCAACCTGCGCGCGCATGACATCGCCAATATGGGCTTTGCCCGGGCGGCGGAGGTGCCGGTGATCCTTGCCGGGGATATCGACCGGGGCGGTGTCATCGCGCAGATGGTGGGCACGCGGACGGTGCTGGATCCGGGCGATGCCGCGCAGATCAGGGGCTTTGTCATCAACAAGTTCCGGGGCGATCCCCGGCTGTTTGACGACGGCTATGACCTGATCGCGCACAGCACCGGCTGGCCCGGCTTCGGCGTGCTGCCATGGTTTGCCGAGGCATACCGCCTGCCCGCCGAGGATGCGCTGGATCTGCCTGCCCGCAGCGGGGGCTCGGGGCTGAAGGTGGTCTGCCTTGCCCTGTCGCGCATCGCCAATTTCGACGATCTTGATCCGCTGGCGCAGGAGCCGGGCGTGGCGCTGCAGATGCTGGCGCCGGGCCACGCCCTGCCCGGCGATGCCGATCTGGTGATCCTGCCCGGCAGCAAATCCACGCGCGGCGATCTCGACTTTCTGCGCGCGCAGGGCTGGGACATCGACCTTGCCGCGCATGTGCGGCGCGGCGGTCATGTGCTGGGGCTCTGCGGCGGCTTCCAGATGCTGGGCCAGCAGATCCACGACCCCGAGGGGCTGGAAGGCCCGCCGGGCAGCGTGGCGGGGCTGGGGCTGCTGCAGGTGGAGACGGTGATGCGGCCCGAGAAGCGGCTGGCGCGGGTGAACGCCCTGCACGCCGCCACCGGTCTGCCGCTGTCGGGATATGAAATCCATCTGGGCCGCAGCACCGGCCCCGACTGCGCGCGCCCCTTTGCCCATGTGGCGGGCACGCCCGAGGGCGCCATTTCGGCCTGCGGTCGCATCACCGGCAGCTATCTGCACGGGCTTTTTGCCGATGACGCCTTCCGCGCCGCCTATCTGCGCGGGCTTGGCGCCACCGCCTCGGGGCAGAGCTATGGCGCCGGAGTCGAACAGGTGCTGGACGATCTTGCCGCCCATCTGGAGGCGCATCTGGATGTGGCGGGGATACTGGCGCTGGCGCGCTAGGCCAGCGCCGCCGCAAGCCGCGTCCATTCCGCCCCGCCGCCGGGCAGGCCCAGCCGGATCAGGTCGGACGACCACGGGAAAATCCGGCTCCAGATCCGGGCGCGGGCCAGATGGTCCTGCGCCGCCGCCGCATCGGGGGTGCGATAAAGCCGGAACAGCTCGCAGCCGCCCGCCAGTATCCAGCCGCGACGCGCGGCCAGCGCATCAAGCTGCAGGGTCTCCTGCCGCAGGCGCGCCACGGTCTCCGCCTGCCAGTCGCGATCGCGCAGCGCCTGCGCGCCGATCACCTGCGCGGGGCCTGACACCGCCCAAGGCCCGAGCCGCGTCGACATGTCGGCCAGCAGCGCCGCGTCTGCCAGCACGACCCCCAGCCGCAGCCCGGCGAGCCCGTAGAACTTGCCGAAAGACCGCAGCACCACCAGCCCCTGCTCTCCGGCCCATGGCGCGACCGACAGATCGGGCCGCGCGTCGCAGAAGCTTTCATCCACCACCAGCCGCCCCACCTGCCCCGCCAGCGCCCGCAGCGCGCCCGGCGCATGGCAGCGCCCGTCGGGATTGTTGGGATTGACCACCACCGCCAGATCGGCGCCCGCCAGCGCCTCCGGCGTGGCGACCTCGGTCACCTGCCAGCCCGCCGCGCGCAGGCAGGCCGCGTGTTCGTTATAGGTGGGGGCCAGAACCCGGGCCGATCCGCGCGGCAGGATCTGCGGCAGCATCTGGATCGCCGCCTGCGCCCCCGCCACCGGCAGCACCGGGGCCTGCGTGCCATAGGCGGCGCGGGCGGCCTCGATCAGATCGGCCTGCCGCCCCGCCTGCGGCAGCGCCGTCCAGCAGTCGGGCGGCAGCGCGGGCACGGGCCAGCAGACTCGGTTGATGCCGGTGGAAAGATCGATCCACTCTGCCGCTGCCCCGCCGAACCGGGCGCGCGCCTGATCCAGATTGCCGCCATGATCGCGCATCGCGCCCTCCCTCAGACCAGAGCCAGCGCCAGCAGCGCCAGAGCCATCAGCCCCATCGCCCGCAGATAAAGCCGCAGCGCGCGGGTCATGTCCTGCGGCGAGGGATCGGGGGCGGTGCCGTTCAGCCACGGCTCGTCCGCGATCACCGTGCCGTAAAGCCGCGGCCCCGACAGCCGCACCCCCAGCCCCGCCGCCAGCGCCGCCTCCGGCCAGCCGGCATTGGGAGAGCGATGCGCCCGCGCCTCGCGCCGCATGCAGGCCAGCGCCGCGCGCGGGCGGGTCGAGGCCAGCGCCAGCAACAGCCCGGTCAGCCGCGCCGGGATCAGGTTGGCCACATCATCCAGCCGCGCCGCGACCTTGCCGAACGCCTCGAACCGGTCGTTGCGATGGCCGATCATGCTGTCCAGCGTGTTGATCGCCTTATAGGCGGCGATGCCGGGCAGGCCAAAAAGCGCGCCCCAGACAACCGGTGCCACGATCCCGTCAGAGCTGTTTTCGGCAAGGCTTTCCAGCGCCGCCCGCGCCACCCCCGCCCGGTCGAGCCGCAGCGGATCGCGTCCCACGATCATCGCCACCGCAACCCGCGCGCCGCGCAGATCGCCCGCAGCCAATGGCCGCGCCACCGCCGCCACATGCGCATACATCGACCGCGCCGCCAGCAGCGGCCAGCACAGCAGCCCCTCCAGCAGCAGCCCGGGCCAGCCGCCGGGCAGCAGCGCGCGCAACGCCAGTGCTGCGGCCAGAGCCGCGCCCACCACCAGCGCCGTGGTCACGCCCCCCAGCAGCAGACGCGCGCTGCGGCTGCGCCCGGGATCGTTGAGCGACCCCTCCAGCGCCGTGATGAGCCGCCCGAGCCATGTGACCGGATGGCCGATGCGGCGAAACACCGGGTCCGGCCAGCCCAGCAGGGCATCCGCCGCCAGCGCCACCAGCATCACCAGCGCACCGCTCATGTCAGGAACCTGTGCAGGCCGGTGAAGCCCGCCGCGCGCAGACGCGTCGCCGCCTCGGGCGGGACGGTGCCGGGGGCAAAGACCAGCCCGCGCGCCGCGCCGGTATGGGCGATGACATGGCCAAGCGCGCCAAGCGCGCGGGCCAGCGCCTCGGTCGGATCCCCCGCCGGGCCACGCAGCGCCAGCGTGCGCCGCGCCGACTCGGCGGCAAGCGCCGTGTGATGCGCCAGATCACCGCCGCGCGCCCAGTCCTGCAGCAGATCGTCGATGACCGGAAACCGCCGGTCCGCCGGATCGGTGCGCGTGGGCGGGCCGTAAAAGCCGCCAAGAATCTCGGCCCGGGGCGGCTCTGGCAGATGGCCCAGTACCTCGCCCCGGCGCGAGGCCCAGATGAGCCTCGCAGGGTGGGGAAACATCAGCGGATCCGACGCGCCCTCGACCGCCAGACAGGCGCGCGCCACCTGATCCGGCCCCGCATCGGGCGCGCAGAGCCGCGCCAAAGCCACAAGGGCGGCGGTGGAGGCCCCAGCCCCGCCGCCGGGCGGCATCTGCGGCCGCAGCCGGATCCGCGCCTGCGCCCTCAGCCCCAGCGCGCGCAGAAACGCCCGCGCCCGCCCCGGCGGCAGGATGCGGGCGGGATCATGCAGCAAAAGCCCGCGCGCAGGCCGGGCCGTGGCGGTCAGGCACAGCGTGGGACAGGGCAGCGTCACCAGCGCCACGGGCCCACCGGGGGTCGCAAGCCCCTGCAGCCATTCGCCAAAATGCCCCGCCACGCGGGTCCGGCTCAGACGCATGTGTTGACCTCCTGCACCACGCCCTCGCCCCCCGCCAGAAAGCTGATCCGCGTCACCGACAGCGGCACCACCTCGAAGGCCAGCCCCGCAGGCACCGAGCCCAAGGCCAGCGCCAGTGCGGCGCGCACCGTGCCCGCATGGGCCACCAGCGTCACCGGCCCGGTCAGCGGCGCCAGCCCCGCCGCCACCCGGGCGCAGAGCATGGCAAAGCTTTCGCCTTCGGGCGGCTGATGCACGGCGAGCTGGGCGCGGTCCAGCACGCCCAGATCGGGCATGTCGGCATAGGCCAGCCCCTCCCACGCGCCAAAATCCTGCTCCACCGCCTCGGCCAGCGGATCGGCCTGCAGATCCGGCCACAGCGCCACGGCGGTCTCGCGGCAGCGCCGCGCCGGGCTGGTCAGCAGCCGCCCCGGATCGGGCAGACGGTCGCGCAGCCGCGCCAGCGCCTGCGCCGATCCGGCCAGATCCGCCGCCAGATCGCGGCGGCCATAGATTCGGCCATCCCCCTGCACCGGCGCGTGGCGGATCAGGGTCAGGTTCAGCCCCTGCGGCATGTGCGGCATCACTCCCCTTTGCAATCACCTGCCGGTTCTGCTTTGTCCTGAGCCCATGGGCAAGACCATCCTCATCACCGGCGGCGCCCGGTCCGGCAAGAGCCGTCTGGCCGAGGCGCAGACGCTGGCGTTTGGCCGTCCCGCCACCTACATCGCCACCGCCGGTATCTTTGACGCCGAAATGGCCGACCGCATCCGCCAGCATCAGGACGGGCGCGGCCCCGACTGGGCGCTGGTCGAGGAACAGACCGACCTTGCCCGCGCGCTGCGCGACACGGACGGCAGCGGCCCCCGGCTGGTGGACTGCCTGACCCTGTGGCTCAGCAACCTGATGCTGGGCGATCACGACATCCCCGCCGCCACGCAGGCCTTTCTGGCCGAACTTGCCCGCCAGCGCGATCCCGTGGTCATCGTCACCAACGAGGTGGGCGCGGGCATCGTGCCCGAAAACGCGCTGGCCCGCGCCTTTCGCGACGAGGCGGGGCGGCTCAACCAGCGGGTCGCCGCCGTGGTGGACGAGGTTCACATGGCGGTCTGCGGCCTGCCCCTGAAGGTGAAACCCCATGACTGAGCATTTCCCCCTTGCGGCGCTGGCCGATCTGGCCGCCCTGCCCGCCCGCCTGCCCCGCTATGACGAGGAGGCCGCCCGTGCCGCCCGCGACCGGCAGGCGAGCCTGACCAAACCGCCCGGATCGCTGGGACGGCTGGAGACGCTGGCCATCGACATGGCAGGCTGGCGCGGCACCTCGCGCCCGCAGATCCGCAAGGCGCAGGCGCTGGTCTTTGCCGGAAATCACGGCATCTGCGCGCAGGGCGTCAACCCCTTCCCGCAGGAGGTGACGGCGCAGATGGTCGCCAATTTCCACGCGGGCGGCGCCGCCATCAACCAGATCTGCGCGATAACCGGCGCCGATCTGACCGTAATCGCGCTGGATCTGGACCACGCGACGCAGGATTTCACCCAAAGCCCCGCGATGACCGAGGCCGAATGTCTGGACGCGCTGAACCGCGGCGCCGCGGCAGTGGACCGGGCGGCGGATGTGCTGCTTCTGGGGGAAATGGGCATCGGCAATTCCACCGTGGCCGCAGCGCTGGCGGCGGCCTGTTTCGGCGGCGCCCCCGCCGACTGGACCGGGCCGGGCACCGGGTCGGATGCGGCAGGCGTCGCGCACAAGGCGCAGGTCATCGCCCGCGGGCTGGAGCGGCACGCGGGCGTGTCTGGCGATGGCGCCGCGATCCTGACCACGCTGGGCGGGCGCGAACAGGCGGCGATCTGCGGCGCGATCCTTGCCGCGCGCGCCTATCGCATCCCGGTGCTGCTGGACGGCTTCATCTGCACCGCCGCCGCCGCGCCGCTGCATGTGATCGACCCCGCGCTGCTGGACCATTGCATCGCCTCGCATCGCGGCGCGGAGCCGGGCCATGGGCGGCTGCTGGACGCCATGGCCAAGGATCCGGTGCTGGCGCTGGACCTGCGGCTTGGCGAAGGCACCGGGGCGGCGCTGGCGCTGGGTCTGCTGCGCGCGGCCCTTGCCTGTCACAACGGCATGGCCACCTTTGCCGAAGCGGGTGTGGCCGGCGGATGAGGCAGGTCTTGGCGCAGGCGCAGGTGGCGCTGATGCTGCTGACCCGCCTGCCCGCCGGAGGGCTGGAAACAGCCCCGCCCATGGCCCGCTCGGTCTGGGCATGGCCGCTGGTGGGGGCGCTGGTGGGCGGGATCGCCGCGCTGGTCTATGGCGCGGCGTCGCTGGTGCTGCCGCCCATGGCCTGCGCGCTGCTCGCCATGGCGGCGGCGGTGCTGGCGACCGGCGGGCTGCACGAGGACGGGCTTGCCGACTGTGCCGATGGTTTTGGCGGCGGCACCACCCGCGCCCGCAAGCTGGAAATCCTGCGCGACAGCCGCATCGGCAGCTATGGCGTGCTGGCTCTGGGGCTGGTGCTGGCGCTGCGCGCCACGGCGCTGGCGCATCTGCCGCCTGCACAGGCGATGACGGCGCTTGTCGCGATGGGGGCTGCAAGCCGGGCGCTGCTGCCGCTGTGGCTGCGGCTGCTGCCGCCCGCGCGCGCCGATGGACTGGGCCGCGCCGCGATGGGGCCCACGCGCGGCGGCGTGCTGGTGGCGGGGCTGCTGGGGCTGGCGGCGCTGCTGCTGCTGGGGCCAGTGGCGGCGCTTGTCACCGGCGCCGCGATGCTGGCGGCAAGTGCCGCCTTTGCTGGGCTGGCGCTGCGCCAGATCGGCGGTCAGACCGGCGACGTGCTGGGCGCGCAGCAGCAGGTGGCCGATCTGGCCGGGCTGCTGGCCCTGCTGGCGCTTGCCGGATAGGCGCCCCCCGGCCTGACCGGAGGGCGCGAAAGCTCAGGCGGCAGCGGCGACCGCGCGCTTGGTCAGCACGCCGATCAGATGCGCGCGATAGGCGGAGGATCCGTGAATGTCGGACATCAGGCCATCGGCGCTTACCGTCAGCCCGTCCAGTGCTGTGGCAGAGAAATTGCCCGACAGCGCCTCTTCGGCTTCGGTCCAGCGGAACACGCCCTCTTCCGAGGCGCCGGTGACGGCAACCCGCACCCCGTCGGCAAATTTCGCCACGAACACCCCGACCAGCGCAAAGCGCGAGGCGGGCTGTTCGAACTTGATATAGGCGGCCTTTTCCGGGATCGGGAAGCGGACGGCGGTGATGATCTCGCCCTCTTCCAGCGCGGTGGTGAACATGCCCTGGAAATAGTCTTCCATGGCGATTTCGCGGCTGTTGGTGACGATGGTCGCGCCAGAGGCCAGCGCCGCCGCCGGATAGCAGGCGGCGGGGTCGTTATTGGCAAGGCTGCCGCCCACGGTGCCCCGGTTGCGCACCGCCGGATCGCCGATATTGGAGGCCAGCGCGGCCAGCGCCGGATAATGCGCGGCGGCCTCGCGGGCGACGGTGCCATGGGTGGTGCCGCCGCCCAGCGTCAGCACGCCGCCTTCGGCGGACACGCCCTGCATTTCGGCGATGGCGGTCAGGCTGACCAGAACCGAGGGCTGCGCCAGCCGCTGCTTCAGCGACGGGATCAGCGTCTGGCCGCCTGCCAGCGCCTGCGCCTCGTCCTGACCCAGCGCTGCCACGGCATCGGCCAGACTGGTGGGTCTTACGATTTCGAAGCTGTACATCCTGTTTCTCCCTGCAGGGGCGGGTGCGCGCGGCACCCTGTCTCCCCGTCATCTTTTCCCAAAAAGCGGCGCCCGACAACCGCTTATCGCGGCTGCCGGGCAGGCGTTCAGCCCTGCATCGCGGACCAGACCCGGTGCGGGCTGACCGGCATGTCGATGTGATCCACCTTGTGCCCGCCCGAGGCCAGCGCGTCGATCACCGCATTGACCACGGCGGGCGGCGAGCCGATGGCCCCGGCCTCGCCGCAGCCCTTCACCCCCAGCGGGTTATGGGTGCAGGGCGTGGCGCAGGAATGGTCCACGGCATAGAACGGCACATCCGTGGCGCGCGGCATGGCGTAATCCATGTAGGAGGCGGACAGAAGCTGCCCGTCGCTGTCATAGACGCAGGATTCGAGCAGCGCCTGCCCGATCCCCTGCGCGATGCCGCCATGCACCTGACCTTCGACGATCATCGGATTGACCACATTGCCGAAATCATCGGCAGCGGCGAAGCGTTCCACCGTGACCCGCCCGGTTTCTGGATCAAGTTCCACCTCGCAGGCATAGGCGCCCGAAGGATAGGTGAAGTTCGACGGATCGTAGAAGGCGGTCTCTTCCAGCCCCGGCTCGATCTCTTCCAGCGGGTAGTTGTGGGGCACATAGGCGGCAAGCGTCACGTCGCCCCATGCCACCGACTTGTCGGTGCCCGCCACGGTGAACCGCCCGTCCTTCAGTTCGATATCGGTATCGGCGGCCTCCAGCAGATGGCCTGCGATCTTTTTCGCCTTGTTGATGATCTTTTCGGTGGCGCGCACCATGGCCGAGCCGCAGACCGCAAGGCTGCGCGAGCCGTAGGTGCCCATGCCGAAGGGGATCTTGCTGGAATCGCCATGCACGATGTCGATCATCGACTCGTCGATGCCCAGCATTTCGGCCACCACCTGCGGGAAGGAGGTTTCATGCCCCTGCCCGTGGCTATGCGCGCCGACCATGACCGAAATCGAGCCCGTGGCGTTCACCCGCACCGTGGCCGCATCGTAAAGCCCTGCCCGCGCGCCAAGCTGGCCCACAAGGTTCGACGGCGCGATGCCGCAGGCCTCGATATAGCAGTTGATGCCAAGCCCGCGCAGCTTGCCCTTGGCCTCGCTCTCGCGGCGGCGGGCGGCAAAGCCCTCGCGGTCGATCATCTCTTCAAGCTTGTCCATGGTGGCGACATAGTCGCCGGTGTCGTATTCCACCGCCACGGGCGTGGCATAGGGGAATTCGGTGATGAAGTTCTGCCGCCGCAGCGCGATGGGATCCACGCCCAGTTCCCGCGCCGCCTTGTCGATCACCCGCTCCAGCTGGAAGGTCGCCTCGGGGCGGCCCGCGCCGCGATAGGCGTCGACCGGCACGGTATTGGTGAAGACCGCGCGCACGTTCACATAGATATGCGGCGTGCGGTAATTGCCCGCCATCAGCGTGCCATGCAGCCATGTCGGGATGGAGCTGCTGAAGGTCGACAGATAGGCGCCCATATTGGCCAGCGTGTCGGTGCGCACGGCGACGAAGTTGTTGTCCTTGTCCAGCGCCAGTTCGATCTTGGTCACATGGTCGCGGCCATGCGCGTCGGACATGAACGCCTCGGAGCGGGTAGAGGTCCATTTCACGGGGCGGTTGATCTTGCGCGCGGCGAAGGTGACAAACGCTTCTTCGGCATAGTGGAAGATCTTGGTGCCGAAGCCGCCGCCCACATCCGGGGCCACGACACGCAGCTTGTGTTCGGGGATGCCCAGCACGAAGGCGCCCATCAGCAGGCGGATCACATGCGGGTTCTGGCTGGTGGTATACAGCGTGCTTTCGTCATTGGCGCGGTTGTATTCGGCCACCGCCACGCGCGGCTCCATCGGGTTGGCGACCAGACGGTTGTTCACCAGTTCCAGCGTGGTGACGTGATGCGCATTGCGGATCGCCTCGTCCACGGCGGCGCGGTTGTCTTCGACAAAGCCCCAGTCGTAGCACAGGTTGGTGCCCATATCGTCATGGACCAGCGGCGCGCCCTCGGCGAGCGCCGCCTTCATGTCGACCACGGCGGGCAGTTCCTCGATCTCGACCACGATGGCCTCGGCGGCATTGCGCGCCTCTTCAAGGCTGTCGGCCACCACGGCGCAGATCGGATCGCCCACATGGCGGACCTTGCCCTGCGCCAGCACCGGGTGGCCCGGCTCTTTCATCGGCTCGCCGAAGCGGTCGGTGATGAGCCAGCCGCAGGGCAGCCCGCCCACACCTTCGAAATCCTTGCCGGTAAAGATCCGCACCACGCCCGGCATCGCCTCGGCGGCGGCGGTGTCGATGCTGGTGATCCGGCCATGCGCCACGTCAGAGCGCAGGAAATGGCAGTAGGTCTGGCCGTAAACATTGATGTCGTCGGTATATTGCCCGGTGCCGGTCAGAAAGCGCACGTCCTCGCGCCGCTTCTGGCTTGCGCCAATACCATGATCTTTCGGCATGTCGAAATCCCTCCCTGTGGGTGACGGGGCAGCACCCCGCCGAAACATCCGTTCCGGGCCCCGGGCGCGCAGCCCCGGACCCCGCCTGTCGGGGGGCGGGGTCAGCCCCCGCCCGTCGCATCGCTCCCGCCTCTTTCGCGGCACGCTGGCGCGCCGCGCTCCTCCCGGCGGGGGCGGATCACTCCGCCGCGATGACGCTTACATCCTGACCGCTGGCCGCCATGATCGCCTTGACGATGTTGTGGTAGCCGGTGCAGCGGCAGATATTGCCTTCCAGATAATGCCGGATCTCGGCTTCGCTGGGCTTGGGGTTGTCCTTCAGCAGCGAGGCCGCCGCCATCACCATGCCCGGCGTGCAGAAGCCGCATTGCAGGCCGTGATGGTCCTGAAACGCCTGCTGGATCACGTTGAGCGAGCCGTCCGCATTGGCCTGCCCTTCGATCGTGCCCACTTCTGCGCCGTCACATTCGGCGGCGAAGATGGTGCAGGCCTTCACGTTCAGGCCGTTCACATGGATGGTGCAGGCGCCGCATTGCGAGGTGTCACAGCCGACATGGGTGCCGGTCAGCCGCAGTTCGTCGCGCAGGAACTCGGTCATCAGCGTGTTGCCACGCACTTCCTTGGCGACGGTCTTGCCGTTCACCGTCATTGTCACCTTGGTCATGAAACCCTCCCTGGGTTGACGTGTCTTGATTGGATGGGGTCACATTGCCATGCCGGTCAGCTGGAGACCATCCGTTTGAACCAGCCTTTCTTTTTTCCTTCTTCCCCTGCGGCACCCTCGGCTTCGGGAGCGGCATCGGGATCGGCGGGGCCTTCCACCGCGTCCTGAAAATTGGTGAAGAACTGGTCGGCCATCTTCTTGGCGAAGCCGTCGATGATGCGGCTGCCCAGCTGTGCCAGCTTGCCGCCCACCTTGGCCTCCACATCATACTGCAGCTCGGTGCCCTCGGGCACTTCCACCAGCCGCACATCGGCGCCGCCCTTGGCAAAGCCTGCGGCCCCGCCCTTGCCCTCGCCCGAAAGCGTCAGGCTGTTGGGCTCGTCACGGTTGGAAATCGTCACCTGTCCGGCAAAGGTCGCCTTCACCGGCCCGACCTTCTGCACCACCGTGGCGGCGAAGCCCTCCTCGGGCGAGCCGCTCATCTCGGTGCAGCCGGGCACGCATTGCTTCAGCACCTCCGGATCCAGCAGCGCCGCCCAGACCACCGCGGGGGGCGCCTTGATCACACGGGAATCGCTCATCTGCATGGGGTCGCATCCTCTCTCTCATGTTGCCCAGCCTAGCCATCGCGGGCCGGACGCCTATTAGACCAATGGACTAAGCCACGGGGGCAGCGCGCGGCGCCACGGCGGGCAGCGCCAGTCCTTGGGCCGAAGATCGCCGCGATCCGCCCGTTCCGCAACCCCGCATCGCCGCCCCAAAGCCCGCGCCGCCACGGGCGCGCCGCACAGAAACCGGGCCTGCACCTTTCGGAGCACTGGCCCTGCGCGCCGCGATGCGGCTAGGCTGGCGTCAGGACGAGGAGAGACGCATGAGCCTGACGGTCACCGACCTCAGCTACAGCTATGGCGCCAAGACGGCGCTGTCGCAGGTCAGCTTTGCCGTGCCGGAGGGGCGGTTCGCGGCGCTGCTGGGGCCGAATGGCGCCGGGAAATCCACGCTTTACGGGCTGCTGACCGGGCTTTTCAGCGCGCCTTCGGGGCAGATCCGCGTGGCCGGGCACGATCTGGCCCGCAATCCCCGTGCGGCGCTGACGGTGATGGGGGTGGTGTTCCAGCAGCCGACGCTGGATCTGGATCTGAGCGTGCGCCAGAACCTGCGCTATTTCGCGGCGCTGCACGGGCTTTCGGGCCGCGACCGCGACCGCCGCATCGACGCGGCGCTGGACCGGCTCGCCATGCGTGCGCGGGCAGGCGAAAAGGCCCGCGACCTGAATGGCGGGCACCGCCGCCGCACCGAGATCGCCCGCGCCCTGCTGCATGATCCGCGCGTGCTGCTGCTGGACGAGCCCACCGTGGGGCTGGATGCCGCCGCGCGCTCTGCCATCACCGACCATGTGCATGCGCTGGCGCGGGACACCGGGCTGACCGTGCTCTGGGCCACGCATCTGACCGACGAGGTGCTGCCCGGCGACCATCTGGTGCTGCTGCATCAGGGCCGGGTGCTGGCCAGCGGCACGGCGAGCGCGCTGCACGGCGCCACCCCGCTTCGCGACTGGTTCCTGTCGCGCACGGCGGTGCCCGCATGAGCCTGCGCCCGTGGCTCATCGCCTTTCGCGCCATCACCGCCCGCGAGGCGCTGCGCTTTGTCCACCAGCGCGAACGGTTTCTGGCCGCGCTGGTGCGCCCGCTGGTCTGGCTGCTGGTCTTTGCGGCGGGGTTCCGCGCCGCGCTTGGCCTGTCGATCATCCCGCCCTACCAGACCTACATCACCTACGAGACCTACATCATCCCCGGTCTCTGCGGCATGATCCTGCTGTTCAATGGCATGCAAAGCTCGCTGAGCCTTGTCTATGACCGCGAGATGGGGTCGATGCGGCTTCTGCTCACCGCGCCGCTGCCGCGCTGGTTCCTGCTGTTTTCAAAGCTGTGCGGGGCCTCCTTCATCTCCATCCTGCAGGTGCTGGCCTTTCTGGCCGTGGCCGCCGCCTTTGGCATCGTGCTGCCGCTCTGGGGCTATGTGGCGGTGCTGCCCGCGCTGCTGATCGGCGGGCTGATGCTGGGCGCGCTGGGGCTGGCGCTGTCCTCCTTCATCAAGCAGCTGGAGAATTTTGCGGGCGTGATGAACTTCGTGATCTTCCCGATGTTCTTCCTCAGTTCGGCGCTTTACCCGCTGTGGAAGATGGCGGAATCCTCGCCGCTGCTGCGCGACATCTGCGCGGTGAACCCGTTTACCCATGTGGTCGAACTGATCCGCTTCGCGCTGTATCTGCAGCTGAACCTCGCAGCGCTTGGCTGGGTGCTGCTGGCGGCACTGGTGTTCATGGCGCTGGCGCTCTGGGGCTATGATCCGGCACGCGGTCTGGTGCGGCGCAAGGGCTGAGCCCTAGCCCACCAGCCGCGCCGGGCTGCCCTCCAGCCGCAGGATGCGGGTGGCAAGGCGCCGCGCCTCGGCCTGCACATGGGTGACGATCAGCGTGGTGACGCGGCGCCGGGCGCGCAGGGTCTCGAACAGGGTCATCATCTCGTCGGCCAAGGCCGGGTCCAGCGACACGAAGGGTTCGTCCATCAGCAGCAGTTCCGGCTCCGCCGCAAAGCCGCGCGCCAGCGACAGGCGGCGCTGCTGGCCCAGCGACAGCTGCCGGGGCCACGCGTCGCCGCGCCCGCCCAGCCCCACCTCGGCCAGCGCCGCCTCGGCGCTGTCGCGAGAGATGCGCAGCGGAATCATCAGATTGTCGCGCAGATTGCGCCATGGCAGCAGGGTCGGTTCCTGAAACACCATCGCCAGCCGGTCGGGCACAACCCGCTCGCCCCTGAACCGCGGTTCAAGCCCGGCCAGACTGCGCAGCAGCGTGGTCTTGCCCGCCCCCGAAGGCCCGGTCAGCGCCACCGTCTCGCCCTGCCGCAGATCCAGAGTGACCGGCCCCAGCACCGCGCGTCCGCCGAAAGACAGCCCGTCGAGACGCAGCCGCGCCACCAGCGGCGGCCCGCTGTCGCGCGCCCCGCTCACCAGCCGCAGCTGCGCCATGTCACGAGCCGGGCTGGACGAAGACGCCCTCGGGCAGGCCGGTCAGCGGCCCCACCAGCTCTTCGCCGCCCAGATCCGCCATCAGCGCCAGCATCCGGCCCGCCGCCGCCTCGTCCACCGGACCGGTGCCGGGCGTGCCTTCCAGAAACCCGGCCTTGAGCGCCGCGAATTCCGCGTCATTTCCGGCGTTCATCATCGGGCGGATGCGGTCCCATTCCGCCACATCGGTGGCCAGCAGCGCCTTGGCCGCCTGCGAGGCCTGCGCCACCCCCTCCGCCAGATCGGGATGGGCACGCAGCATCTCGTCCTTCAGCACATAGCCCAGAAGCGGCGTGTCGGGATCGAGCCCCAGCGCCTCTGCCGCCTCCGACACGGTGACCAGCGGGCGCATGCCGCCGGCCTCCATCTTCGCGAGAAAATGCCAGAAGTTGATGGCGCCATCGAGCTCGCCCTGCATCGCGGTCTGATAGATCAGCGGCGGCGCGCCAAAGACCTGTTCCGTCTCGGTGACCAGATCCATGTCGGCCACCTGCGCCGCATAGGCGCGCAGGATCAGCCATGATTTGTCCAGTGGTCCGCCCGCGATGCCGATCTTGCCGCCTTTCAGGTCGGCAATGGTCTGCGCCGGGCTGTCGCCGGGCACCATCACCGATCCCACCGCGCGGGAATAGGGCACAAAGACGTAATCCCGCCCCGAGGCGCGCTGCCGCGCGACCCAGAGCCAGTCCGACACGATCACATCGGCCTCGCCGCCCTGAAAGGCGATCTGGGCGGCGGAATTGCCCGCAACCCCCATCACCTGCAGGTCGAACCCGGCCTGCGTGTCAAACCCGTTGGTCTTGATGACATCCAGTTCCCAGCTGACGGTGCCCTGTTCCAGAACCGCCGCCCGCAGCACTGGCAGATCCGCCAGTGCCATGCCGGACCAGAGCAGCACCATGGCCCCGGCCCCGCCGATCCGTCGCATGAACGCCATGGTCTCCTCCCCATGTGGTCTGCGACGAGCGTAGCGCCGCCCCCGAAGCCGCAGAAGTGCGACAAAAGGAGGGGGGCGGCGCGGCGCAGGTCAGTTCAGTGCACCCGCGATGGCGCCCATCAGGTCCAGCACCTGCCCGGTTTCGCGGTCGACCCGGTAGACGCTGTCGCCCACGCGGTAATAGGTCTGGCCGGGGTCCAGCTGGTAGCGGCGGGGATCGCGGATCACCACATAGCCGTCGCGGATGCGGTCGCCCCGGTCGTAGCGATGCGTGTGATGGTCATCGCGGTCGCGGTCGTGACGGTATTTTGCATCTCGGTCGCCATGGCCCTTCTTGGCAAGGCCCGGAGGCGTGCAGTCCGCCGATTTCTTGGCAAGGCCCGGCGGGCATCCGCGCGGCGCCGCCTCTGCGGCAAGCGGCAGGCACAGGCTGGCGGCAAGGGCGGTCAGGGTCAGGAAGCGGGCCATGGGATAGTCCTTTTGATCTGGTGCAGATACCACGGGACCAACGCACGATCCCGTCGCTTGGCTCCGCCACACCGGGGGACGGCGGCGGAAACCCGCCGGATCCGCCGCTCAGCCCTGCCAGTCCGGCCTGCGTTTTTCCAGAAAGGCCGCGATGCCCTCCTCGGTGTCGCGCCATGACATGTTCTCCGCCATCACCGCGCCCGCATGGGCATAGGCCTGCTCCAGCGGCAGGTCGGCCTGCGCGTAAAACGCGCTCTTGCCGATCCGGACCGCCGCCCCCAGCTTGGCCGCCACGGTTTCCGCCAGCGCCAAGGTCTCTGCCGCCAGCGTGTCGGGCGGGACCACACGGTTGACCAGACCCAGCGCCTGCGCCTCGGGCGCCTCGATCAGGCGGCCCGTGGTCAGCATCTCGAACGCGGCCTTGCGCGGGATGTTGCGGGTCAGCGCCACCATGGGCGTGGAACAGAAGAGGCCGATATTCACGCCGTTGACGCCGAACCGCGTGCCTTCGGCGGCCACCGCCATGTCGCAGCTGGCCACCAGCTGGCAGCCCGCCGCCGTGGCGATGCCATGGACCTGCGCGATCACCACCTGTGGCAGCGTGGTGATCCCGGTCATCACCCGCGCGCAGCGGGCAAAGAGATCCGCAAAAGCTGCCGCCCCGCCATCCGCCGCCTGCCGTGCCGCCTGCATCTCGCGCAGGTCATGGCCCGCGCAGAAGGCCCGCCCCGCGCCCGAGATCACCACCACGCGGATGTCGCGGTCCTGCGCCAGCGCAACAAGCTGGTCCTGCAGCGCCGCCAGCATGGCATCGGACAGCGCGTTCAGCCGGTCGGCCGCATTCAGGCAGAGCCGTGCCACAGCGCCGGTATCGTGACGTTCCAGAAGTTTCATCTTGTCCTCCTCATCCCTGTCAGGAAGCGTAGCGCGGGCAACAAGAGGAGAAAAGCATGGCGCTGGTGATGACGGCAGAGCAGATCGACGCGTTCCTGAAAGAGGAGTTTCCGCAGGTCACCGGGCTTTTTGCCATCGACCGCATGGACGAGGCCCTGCTGGTGATGCGCCTGCTGACCGACGACCGCCACCTGCGCCCCGGCGGCACGGTGTCGGGACCGTCGATGTTCGCACTGGCCGATGTGGCAGCCTATGTGGCGACGCTGGCCCGGATCGGGCCGCAGGCACTGGCGGTGACCACCCATTGCTCCATCGATTTCATGCGCAAGCCCGTCTCTGGCGCGGATGTGCTGGCCGAGGCGCGGGTGCTGAAGCTGGGCCGCAGCCTGAGCGTGACCGATGTGCTGCTTTACTCGGAAGGCAGCGCCGAGGTGGTGGCCCATGCCTCGCTGACCTATGCCCTCCCGCCCGCGCGGCGGTAAGGGCGGACCCGGCGGGAAAAGGGGCGGACCCGGCGGGAAAAGGGGGCTCTGCCCCCGTCGCCTGCGGCGACTCCCCCGGGATATTTTGGCCAAGAAGAAGCTGCAGGGCGGCGCGCGGGCCGGGGCGCGGCGGGGCGGCGGCCCGCACGGAAGCGGGCGCGGCTCCGTGTGGCGCCCCGGGATGGAGGGGCCGCGTTATTCCGCGGCCACCTTTTTCTGGGTCAGCATGGGTTTGAGGTAGCGGCCGGTATGGCTGCCCTCGACCTCGGCCACCTGTTCGGGGGTGCCGGTGGCCACGATCTCGCCGCCGCCATCGCCGCCTTCGGGGCCGATGTCGATGATGTGGTCGGCGGTCTTGATGACATCGAGATTGTGTTCGATCACCACCACCGAATTGCCCTGATCCACCAGTTCGTGCAGCACTTCCAAGAGCTTGCGCACATCCTCGAAATGCAGGCCGGTGGTCGGCTCGTCGAGGATGTAGAGCGTGCGCCCGGTGGAGCGCCGCGCCAGTTCCTTGCTGAGCTTGACGCGCTGCGCCTCGCCGCCCGACAGGGTGGTGGCCTGCTGGCCGACCTTCACATAGCTGAGCCCGACCCGCATCAGCGCGTCCATCTTTTCGCGGATGGAGGGCACGGCCTGAAAGAACTCCTGCGCCTCCTCCACCGTCATGTCGAGCACGTCGGCGATGGATTTGCCCTTGAAGCGGATCTCCAGCGTCTCGCGGTTGTAGCGCTTGCCCTTGCAGGTTTCGCATTCGACATAGACATCGGGCAGGAAGTGCATCTCGATCTTGATGAGCCCGTCGCCCTGACAGGCCTCGCAGCGCCCGCCCTTGACGTTGAAGCTGAACCGGCCCGGCTTGTAGCCGCGCGCCTTGGCCTCGGGGAGCCCCGCGAACCAGTCGCGGATCGGGGTGAAGGCGCCGGTATAGGTGGCGGGGTTCGAGCGCGGCGTGCGCCCGATCGGGCGCTGGTCGATGTCGATGACCTTGTCGAGATGTTCGAACCCCTTGATCGTCTCGCAGGGGGCCGGGGTTTCGCGCGCGCCGTTGAGCCGCATCGCCGCGTTCTTGTAGAGCGTTTCGATGGTCAGGGTGGATTTGCCGCCCCCCGACACGCCGGTGACGCAGACGAATTTCCCCAAGGGAAATTCGGCGGTGACGTCGTGCAGGTTGTTGCCGCTGGCCTTGACCACGGTCAGCTTCTTGCCGCTGCCCTTGCGCCGGGTGGCGGGCACGGCGATTTCGCGGGTGCCCGCCAGATATTGCCCGGTCAGGCTGGCAGGGTCGGCGGTGATCTCGTCCGGGGTGCCCTTGGCCACCACGCGCCCGCCATGCACGCCGGCGCCGGGGCCAATGTCGAACACATAATCGGCCTGACGGATCATGTCTTCGTCATGTTCGACGACGATCACAGTATTGCCCTGATCGCGCAGGGATTTCAGCGTGCCGATCAGCCGGTCATTGTCGCGCTGGTGCAGGCCGATGCTGGGTTCGTCGAGCACGTAAAGCACGCCGGTCAGGCCGGAGCCGATTTGCGAGGCGAGCCGGATGCGCTGGCTTTCCCCGCCCGAAAGCGTGCCTGCGGCGCGGCTCATGGTCAGATATTCAAGGCCGACATTGTTGAGAAAGCCCAGTCGTTCGCGGATTTCCTTGAGGATGGCGCGGGCGATCTCGTTCTTCTGCCCGGTGAGGCTGGCGGGCACCGTCTCGATCCAGTCATGCGCCTCGCGGATCGACATCTGCACCACCTGCCCGATATGCAGGCTGCCGATCTTCACCGCCAGCGCTTCGGGGCGCAGGCGGTAGCCGTGGCAGGTGCCGCAGGGGCGGTTGTTCTGGTAGCGCTCGAACTCCTCGCGCACCCAGGCGCTGTCGGTCTCGCGGTAGCGGCGTTCCATGTTGGGAACCACGCCTTCGAAGATGCGCGAGACCTGATAGACGCGCCCGCCCTCGTCATAGCGGAAGTCGATCTCTTCCTTGCCGGACCCGTGCAGGAACACGTCCTGCACCCGTGGCGGCAGATCCTTCCACGCGGCCGTGGTCTTGAAGCCGTAATGTTTGGCCAGAGAGCTGATGGTCTGGGTGAAATAGGGCGACTTGCCCTTGCGCCACGGGGCGATGGCGCCATCGCCGATCTTCAGCGTGACATCGGGCACCACCAGCTGCGGGTCGAAGAACAGCTCCACCCCCAGACCGTCGCAGTCGGGACAGGCGCCGAAGGGCGCGTTGAAGGAAAAGAGCCGCGGCTCGATTTCCGGAATGGTGAAGCCCGAGACCGGGCAGGCGAAGTTTTCCGAGAAGGTGATGCGCTCCGCCTCGGCCTCGTCTTCCTTGGGCGCGGTTTCAAGGATCGCGATGCCGGAGGCCAGATCCAGCGCGGTGCGGAAACTGTCTGCGAGCCGCGTCTCCAGCCCGTCGCGGACCACGATCCGGTCCACCACCACGTCGATGTCATGGCGGAATTTCTTGTCGAGCGTCGGCGGCGTGTCGAGATCGTGGAATTCGCCGTTCACCTTGACCCGCTGGAAGCCCTGCTTGCGCAGCTCCAGAAATTCCTTGCGGTATTCGCCTTTACGGTCGCGCACGATGGGGGCCAGCAGATAGCCGCGGGTGCCTTCGGGCAGGGTCATCACCCGGTCCACCATGTCCTGCACCTGCTGCGCCTCGATGGGCAGGCCGGTGGCGGGGCTGTAGGGCGTGCCGACCCGGGCGAAGAGCAGGCGCAGGTAGTCGTAAATTTCGGTCACCGTGCCGACGGTGGAGCGCGGGTTCTTCGACGTGGTCTTCTGTTCGATGGAAATCGCCGGAGACAGGCCCGCGATGTGATCCACATCCGGCTTTTCCATCATGTCGAGAAACTGCCGCGCATAGGCGGACAGGCTTTCCACATAGCGGCGCTGGCCTTCGGCATAGATCGTGTCGAAGGCAAGGCTGGACTTGCCCGACCCCGACAGGCCGGTGATCACCACAAGCTCGTCGCGGGGAATGTCCACGTCGATGTTCTTGAGATTATGCTCGCGCGCGCCGCGCACTTCGATCTGCTTGAGCTCTGGCATGAGACCCTCGGAGGACGGAACGGTTAACACATAGGCGAAAGACCCGGGCGCGCCAATGGCAAAGTGAGAACATTGCCGGAACTTTTTTCGGGCACCCGCCCGGACCGCCCATGGCAGACCGATCCATTGTGCATTGGCAGCATAACATAGGTCCGCCGCCGCCCCATGACCAGAGGGCGGGGCCGCTTCGCTGTCCCCGACCGGGCCGCCGCCTAGCGATAAAGCAGCGAGCCGCCGTCGTGGAACAGATGCACCTTGTCGGGATCGCAGGCCAGCGTCACCTGCCGCCCGCGCAGGTTGCGATGGATGCCGGGCAGCTTGGCGATGAAGGCGGGGGCCTCGCCCTGCGGTTCGAAATGCAGCAGCGTGACTTCGCCCAAGGCTTCGGTCAGGGCGACGGTGCCGGTGAACACCCCCTGCCCTTCGGTGATCATGCAATCCTCGGGGCGCAGGCCGACATTCACCGAAAGCCCCATGTCAGCCTCGGTGCTGGGCACGTCCGACAGCGCGCTGCCGCCGTCTTCGAGCGTGACGGTGGTGCGGGGGCCGGTGGCGGTGATCCGGCCCGGCACAAGGTTCATCGCCGGGGATCCGATGAACTGCGCCACAAATTCGCTGTTGGGCCGTTCATAAAGATCAAGCGGCGATCCCACCTGCGCGATGCCCCTATTGGCCAGCACCACGATGCGGGAGGCGAGCGTCATCGCCTCCACCTGATCGTGGGTGACGTAGATCATGGTCCGGTCGGGCATCTGTTCCTTGAGCTGGGCAATCTCGATCCGGGTCGCCACACGCAGCGCGGCATCCAGATTGGACAGCGGCTCGTCGAACAGGAACACCGAAGGGTCGCGCACGATGGCGCGACCGATCGCCACCCGCTGCCGCTGCCCGCCGGACAGCGCCTTGGGCAGGCGGTCCAGATAGGGGGTCAGCTGCAGCATCTTCGCCGCGAGTTCCACCGCGGCGTCGATTTCGGGCTTCGATTTCTTGGCGATCTGCAGGGCAAAGGCCATGTTGTCGCGCACGGTCATGTGCGGATAGAGCGCATAGCTCTGGAACACCATGGCGATGCCGCGCTGCGCGGGCGGCACGTCATTGACCACCTGCCCGCCGATTTCCAGCGTGCCTGCCGTGATGCGTTCCAGCCCCGCGATCATGCGCAGCAGCGTGGATTTGCCGCAGCCGGAGGGGCCGACAAAGACGATCAGCTCTCCCGCCTTGATGTCGAGATTGATGTGGCGCAGCACCTCGATGGTGCCGCCATAGGTCTTGCCCACATCGGTCAGCTTCAATGTCGCCATGCCGGTCCCCTCCCCTGTTGCCTCAGACCTTGACTGCCAGCGCGGGCTGCCACGGCCCGAGATGGAACTTTCCGTCCGGCGCGGTGCCGGTCGATCCCAGCTCCACCCCGACCTGCTGCCACTTGCCCGGAGGCGCGTCGATCGCTGCGGGATCGGGGCTGATGTTGAAGGCGCAGAACAGCTCTTCGCCGCTGACCTTGCGGCGGAAGCTCAGCACGGTGCCATCGGTCGACAGATCCTCCATGCTGCCCTTGCCCAGCGCCTTGTGGCTGTGACGGAAAGAGATGGCGCGGCGGTAATGATGCAGGATCGCCGCCGGATCCTTTTCCTGATCCGACACGGTCATGCGCAGATGCTCATGGCTGACCGGCAGCCACGGCTTGCCTTCGGTGAAGCCGCCGTGATGTTCGTCCGGTTCCCAGACCATGGGCGTGCGGCAGCCGTCGCGGCCCTTGAAGGCGGGCCAGAAGCTGATGCCATAGGGATCCTGCAGATCCTCGAAGGCCAGTTCCGCCTCGGGCAGGGCCAGTTCCTCGCCCTGATAGATGCAGGCCGACCCGCGCAGGCACATCATCAGCGTGGTATACATCCGCGCGGCGGCATCGCCGATCCCCCAGCGCGAGACATGGCGCACCACGTCATGGTTCGAGAACGCCCAGCAGGCCCAGCCATCGCTGGCGACCGAAGCCACCTGATCCATCACGTCCTTGACATAGGAGGCGGTGGGCGCCTTGGCCGACAGCAGCTCGAACGCATAGGACATCTGCAGATGATCGGTGCCGCCGGTATATTCGCCCAGCACTTCCATGCCGCGCAGATCCTCGCCGATCTCGCCCACGGCGGCGGCGTTGTAGCGGTCCATCAGCTTGCGCAGCTTGGCAAGGAACAGCAGGTTTTCCGGCTGGGTCTTGTCGTAAAGATGCTCCTGCCAGGTATAGGGATTCACGGCAGGCGCGGTGATCGGGTTGCGCATGTCTTCGGCCAGCGCGGGATTGTCGCGCAGCTGTGAATCGTGAGTGTAGAAGTTGACGGTATCCAGACGGAAGCCATCGACGCCCCGGTCCAGCCAGAACTGCGCGATGTCCAGAAGCGCCTCCTGCACCTGCGGTTCGTGGAAGTTCAGATCCGGCTGCGAGGTCAGGAAGTTGTGCAGGTAATACTGGCAGCGCGTGGTGTCCCACTGCCATGCCGAGCCGCCGAAGATCGACAGCCAGTTGTTGGGCGGCGTGCCGTCGGGCTTGGCATCGGACCAGACGAACCAGTTGGCGCGGTCATTGTCGCGCGACGAGCGGCTTTCCTGAAACCACGGATGCTGGTCAGAGGTGTGCGACAGCACGAGGTCGATCATGACCTTCAGCCCCAGCAGATGCGCGGTTTCCACCAGCGTGTCGAAATCGGCAAGGCTGCCGAACATCGGGTCGACATCGCAGTAATCGCTGACGTCATAGCCGAAATCCTTCATCGGCGACCGGAAGAACGGCGAGATCCACACCGCGTCCACCCCCAGCGAGGCCACATGCGGCAGCCTGCGAGCGATGCCCAGCAGATCGCCGATGCCATCGCCATTGGTGTCCTGAAAGCTGCGGGGGTAAATCTGATAGATCACCGCGCCCCGCCACCAGTCGCTGTCGGCAGGCACGGGGAGTTTTCTTTTTTCGGTCATGTAAGATCGATCCTTGAGGTCATTTGACAGAGCCGGCGAGCAGGCCCCTGACGAGATATTTTTGCATGGCGAAGAACACCATCAGCGGCACGGCAATCGACACGAAAGCCGAGGTGGCCAGAATTTCCCACTGTCCGCCCCGCGAGCCCATCAGGTTCACCAGCCGCGCGGTCAGCACCAGACGGTCATCGTCGGTGCCCAGAAAGACTAGGGCGACAAGAAGATCGTTCCACGTCCAGAGGAACTGAAAGATCGCAAAGCTTGCCAGAGCGGGAAAGGACAGCGGCAGCACGATCTTCACGAAGACCTGAAAATCGGTGGCCCCGTCCACCCGCGCGTTTTCGATGATGTCCTTGGGCAGGCCCACCATGTAATTGCGCAGCAGATAGATGGCCAGCGGCAGGCCAAAGCCGGTATGGGCCAGCCATACCCCCAGATAGCCCTTGCCGATGCCGATGTCGTTATGCAGCTGCAGAAGCGGGATCAGCGCCAGCTGCAGCGGCACCACCAGCAGCCCGACCACCGCCGCCACCAGCAGCGCCCGCCCCGGAAATTCCATCCATGCCAGCGCATAGGCGGCAAAGGCGGCGACAAGGATGGGAATGACCGTGGCCGGGATCGACACGGTCAGCGTGTTGAGAAAGGCCTGCCCCACCCCTGCGCCCGAGGTGCTGCCCGACAGCACGTTGCCATAGTTCTGCAGCGTGAATTCCGGCGGCGTGGTGGCGGTGGTGAAGACGCGCGGCAGCCGCTCCCCCTCGAAGCTTTGCGGCGCACTCAGCCGGAACAGGCCGCGGTCATCGACGACCAGCTGCCAGCCATCGTCCAGATCCACGCTCTGTCCGGGCTCATAGGCCTGTGGCGCGCGCGACGAGGTGCCCCATGCGGTCAGCGTGGTGTCGGTGGCGGGAAACAGCATGCCTTCGATGACATAGGTTGCGCCCTGCTGCTGTTCCTCCCCCTCCAACCGGATGGCGGGGGCCTGCCGTTCCTGCGCGGAAAAGGCCGACCACCAGCCGGAATTGCTGATCTGGTCCGCCGTACGGAAGGACGACACCAGCAGCCCCAGCGTCGGCAGCAGCCACAGCGCCACCAGCACCACGACCGACAGATGCACCACCCATGTCAGCGCGGGTTTGCGTCCGGCGATATTGTCCATGTCCCTGCCCCCTCAGCGCGTTTCGCGACGCACGTTCACGACGTTCCAGACAAGGATGGGCAGCACCAGCAGCATGATCACCATGGCCGCAGCCGAGCCCACCCCCCAGTCGAAGGCGCGGAACATCTTGTCATACATGTAATTGGCCAGCACCTGCGTCTCCCACTGGCCATTGGTCATGGCCAGCACGATGTCGAAGATCTTCAGCACCACCAGCGTGATCGTGGTCCAGACCACCACGATGGTCGACCGGATCTGCGGCACCTTGATGCGGAAGAAGATCTGCAGCGGGGTTGCGCCATCGACAATCGCCGCCTCAACCGTCTCTTCGGGGATGCCGCGCAGGGCGGCGGAGAGGATCACCATGGCAAAGCCGGTCTGGATCCAGATCAGCACCGCCATCAAGAAGAAACTGTTCCACGGCGCCATGGTCAGCCATGTCTGCGGCTCGCCCCCCAGCCCGGTCCAGATCGCGTTCAGGATGCCGATCTGCTCCTGCCCGACGGGGCGGAAATCATAGACCAGCTTCCAGATCACCGAGGCGCCGACAAAGGAGATCGCCATGGGCATGAAGATCAGCGATTTGGCGATATTGCCCCAGCCAATGCGGTCGGTCAGCTGTGCGGCCAGCAGGCCAAAGGCGGTGGAGGCGGCAGGCACCACCACCAGCCACAGCAGGTTGTTGCGGATCGCCTCCCAGAATTTCGGATCCTGCGACATCTGCGCGTAATTCGCCAGACCCACGAAGGCGCCGCCCTGATCGCGGTCGGTCAGCGACAGCCACAGCGTCGCCAGCACCGGCCAAGCCAGATAAAGGCCCAGCGCGAACATCGCCGGGAACAGGAACAGCCAAGGCCGGATCATGCTGGCGCGGCGGATGTTGCGCGCGATATTGGCGCCGCGCGCGGGAAAGATCACCCGGTCCAGCAGCTGGTTCGAGGCCCAGAAATAGCCGATGCAGGCTCCGAGCCCGATGACGATGGTCAGAACGGCCTGAACTGCCGGATGCATGGCGACCTCCCCTGCGACACGAAAGGCCGGACCCGGCAGGGTCCGGCGCGTGACTTACTTGTTGGCGTCCCAGCTGCGCTGGATTTCCGCCGCTACATCCTCGGCAGAGGCACCGCCCACATAATCGACCATGCCGGTCCAGAAGCTGCCCGCCCCCACCGCGCCCGGCATCAGATCGGACCCGTCAAAGCGGAAGGTGGTGGCATCGAGCAGGATCTCCCCCTGCTTGCGCAGCGGCTCGCTGCCATAGGTGTCGGCATTGGCGCCCTTGAACGGCGTCAGGAAGCCCGACTGCGCCATCCAGATCTCATGCGCGATGGGGGTCTGCAGAAACTCGATGAAGGCGCGCGCGCCGGGGCTGTCCTTGGTGATGAAGGCCAGAGTGCCCGCGCCCAGCACCGGCTTGCCCAGATCGCGGCCCTCATAGGCGGGCATATAGAAGAAATCCGCATCCAGCCCCAGTTCCGTGCCCTCGGGGAAGAAGGTCGGGATGAAGCTGGCCTGATGGTGCAGGTAGCATTGCGGCGGCGAGGCAAAGAGCCCGTTCGGGCTTTCGCGGAAATCGGTGGTGGCGACGGCCCCGGCCCCGCCCGCGACAAAGGCATCGTTGCGGGCGAACCAGCCGAATTCCTCGATGGCTTCGATCACGCGCGGATCGTCAAAGGCGATCTCGTTGGACACCCACTGGTCATAGACCTCGGGCGGCTGCACGCGCAGCATCAGATCCTCGACCCAGTCGGTGGCGGGCCAGCCGGTAGCCCCCCCCGATCCCAGCCCGATGCACCATGGCGTCTCGCCCTCCTCGGCCATCGTTTCGGTCAGGGTCTTCAGATCCTCCAGCGTCTCGGGCACCTCATAGCCTGCATCCTCGAAATTCTCGGGCACATACCAGACCAGCGATTTGACATCGATCTTGTAGGGAAAGGCGTAAAGCTGGCTGTCGCCCTCGGGTCCGGGGAAGGATCCAAGGCTGACCCAGCTGTCGCCCGCCGCGTAATTCTCGCGCAGCCAGTCGGCGGTTTCCTCTCCCAGCGGTTCGACAAAGCCCTTGGAGACCAGATCGGCGATCAGCCCCGGCTGCGGCAGGATAGCGATGTTGGGCGGGCTGCCGGCTTCGGCGTCGATGACGATCTGCTGTTCATAGGTTTCGGACGAGGCGTAGCTGACATTGGCCCCCGTCGCCTCGGCGAAATAGGCCAGCACGGATTCCACCAGCGCCTGATCGTCGCCGCGCCACGGGCCGAAGATGTTGACCGTCTCGCCGGAAAGATCATGCTCTGCGGCAAAATCCTCGTAGCTCTGCCAGTTGAAATCGCCCTCGCCGGGGGTGAACACCATCTGCGCCTGCGCCGTTCCCGCCAGCAGCGCCAATGCGCCCGCCGTGCCCCAAAGGCACAGGCGCCGTCCGCCCGTCTTCGTGATGAAGGTCATGGCCTCGTCTCCTCCTGTCTCTGGCGCAGCCTCCCCGCGCCGTCGCTGCGGTTGCGGCAGAATCGCCTCAAACCGCTTTGAACATGTCGAAGCGTCCCGCTTTTGATGCAACCTGTCAATCAGGGACCGCCTATGAACCCCGCGTCTTCTGCACCTTCCGGGGGGATTTGCGGGCAGTTCGGAAAGGGTCTTCACCTTTTCCAGCATTTGGCGCTAGGCTTGAGCAAGCTCGAAGCGCTTTGGAGATCCGGCGATGAACCTCAAACAGCTGGCCGCCCATCTCAACCTGTCGCAGACCACGGTCAGCCGCGCGCTGAACGGCTATCCGGAGGTCAACAAGGACACCCGCACCCGCGTGCTGGAAGCGGCGCAGGCGCTGAACTACGCCCCCAATGCCCGCGCCAAGGGGCTGGCCACGGGCCGCGCCATGGCCATCGGTCACGTCATCCCCAGCTCCAAGCAGCACGAGATGGTCAACCCGGTCTTTGGGGATTTTGTCGCGGGCGCCTCAGAGGAATACGTCAAGGCGGGCTATGACATGACCCTGTCGCTGACCGATGACCGCGACGAGGAGGAGAATTACCGCCGCCTGAAGGCGAAGGGCAATGTCGACGGGCTGATCGTGCACGGGCCGAAGATGGCGGATGCCCGCATCCCGTTCCTGATCGGGCTGGGCCTGCCCTTCGTGGTGCATGGCCGCGCCTCGGATCTGGCGCAGCCCTATTCCTGGGTGGATGTGAACAACACCCGCGCCTTTCGCCGCGCCACGGAATTTCTGATCGATCTGGGCCACCAGCGGATCGGGCTGATCAACGGGCTGGAATTCATGGATTTCGCCCATCGCCGCCGCATGGGCTACGACGCGGCGCTGGCCGCGCGCGGGCTCGCGCCCGATCCAAGGCTCATGGCCTCTGACGAGATGACCGAACCTTACGGCTTTGCCGCCGCCTCCCGGATGCTGGCGCTGGACCAGCCGCCCAGCGCCTTTCTGGTGTCTTCGCTGATCAGCGCCATCGGGGTGCGGCGGGCCATTCACGCGGCGGGGCTCGAGATGCCGCGCGACGTGTCGGTCATCACCCATGACGACGATCTGAGCTATCTGCGCAACGGACCCGACGTGCCGGTGTTCACCGCCACGCGGTCCTCGGTGCGCGAGGCGGGGCGCATCGCCGCCGCGCTGCTGCTGCGCCATATCGCCGAACCGGGCCGCCCCGCCGAACAGCACCTGCTGGAGGCGCAGCTGATCCTTGGCGCCTCCACCGGCCCTGCCCCCCTGTCCCGCATCTGAGGAGCGCCCATGTTCACCCGCAAGGATTTTCCCGAAGACTTCCTGTTTGGCACCGCCACATCCAGCTACCAGATCGAAGGCCACGGCTTTGGCGGCGCCGGGCGCACCCATTGGGACGATTTTGCCGACACGCCCGGCAATGTGGTCCGGGCCGAACACGGCGCGCGCGCCTGCGACCATTACCATCTTTACGAACAGGATCTGGATCTGGTCGCCGCCGCCGGGTTCGACGCCTACCGCTTCTCCACCTCCTGGGCGCGGGTGCTGCCCGAGGGGCGCGGCCCCGTGAACACCGAGGGTCTGGATTTCTACGACCGGCTTACCGATGCCATGCTGGAGCGGGGGCTGAAACCCTGCGCCACGCTGTACCATTGGGAACTGCCCTCGGCGCTGGCCGATCTGGGCGGCTGGCGCAACCGCGACGTGGCCAGCTGGTTTGCCGATTTCACCGAGATCATCATGGACCGCATCGGCGACCGCATGTGGTCGGTGGCCCCCATCAACGAGCCGTGGTGCGTGGCGTGGCTGTCGCATTTCTACGGCGCCCATGCCCCCGGCCTGCGCGACATCCGCGCCGCCGCCCGCGCCATGCACCATGTGCTGCTGGCCCATGGCCGCGCGATCGAGGTGATGCGCGCGCAGGGTCTGGGCAATCTGGGCGGGGTGTTCAATCTGGAATGGGCCAGCCCCGCCAGCGACGAGCCGGAAGCGCGCCACGCCGCCGCGATCTATGACGGCATCTACAACCGCTGGTTTCTAGGCGGGGTGTTCAAGGGCGCATACCCGCAGATCGTGCTGGACGGGTTGGAGCCGCATCTGCCGCAGAACTGGCAGGACGATTTCCCCACCATCACGCAGAAGCTCGACTGGTGCGGGCTGAATTACTACACCCGCAAGCGCATCGCCCCCGCCCCCGGCCCGTGGCCCGCGCTCTGCGAGGTCGAGGGACCGCTGCCCAAGACCGCCATGGGCTGGGAGATCTATCCGCAGGGGCTGCAGGATTTCCTGATCCGCACCGCTGCCGAATATACCGGCGATCTGCCGCTCTACGTCACCGAAAACGGCATGGCCGCCCCCGACCAAATGCGCGGCGGCGACGTGCACGACCCCGACCGCCTGTCCTACCTGGCCGCCCATCTGGAGGCACTGCGCGCGGCGCAGGCACGGGGTGTTCCGGTGAAGGGGTATTTCGTCTGGTCGCTGCTCGACAATTACGAATGGAGCTTCGGCTACGAGAAACGCTTTGGCCTTGTGCATGTGGATTTCGACACGCTTGCGCGAACGCCCAAAGCCTCCTACCACGCGATGGCGTTAGCGCTAAGGAAGGATCAGAACCGATGAGCGGCAAGGACGGAACAGCGGTGCTGGCCGATATCGGCGGCACCAACACACGGGTGGCGCTGGGGCGCAATGGCGCGATTGTCGAAGGCTCGGTGCGGCGCTACCGCAACGCGGAAAACGATGGCATCGGCGCGGTGCTGGCGCAGTATCTGGCGGAAACCGGCATGCGCCCGCAGGCGGCCTGCGTCGCGGTGGCGGGCCCGGTGCGGGATGGCGCGGGACGGCTGACCAATATCGACTGGGACATCGACCGCGCCACCCTGCATGCCGCCACCGGGGCCGAGGTGATTTCCGTGCTCAACGACCTGCAGGCGCAGGGTCATGCGCTGGGCCATCTTGCCGAAGGCTGCCTGACCCCGATCCTGCCCGGCCAGCCCGCCAGCCCGCAATCGGCGCGGCTGGTGATCGGCGTGGGCACCGGCATGAATGCCGCCCCGGTGTTCCGGCTGGACGACCGCACGCTGGTGCCGCCCGCCGAGGCCGGGCATGTGGCCATCCCCGTGCAGACCGAGGAAGAGCTGCGCCTGCTGCGCTACATCTCGCGCAAGCATGACGGCCCCAGCGTGGAACATATCCTGTCCGGGCGCGGCTTCGAACGGGTCTATGCGTGGCTCTGCGAAGAGGATGGCGCGGGCACGCCGCTGGAGGCGGCGCAGATCATGGCGGCCATGGATGACGGCAGCGACCCGCGCGCCCGCCGCACGGTGGAGGTCTGTGCGCGGATGCTGGGCCGGGTCTGTTCCAACCTTGCGCTGACCCTGCTGCCTTTTGGCGGGATTTACCTGATCGGCGGCGTGGCGCGGCATTTCGGCCCGCATCTGCTGGACTGCGGCTTTGCCGAAGCCTTTGCCGACCGGGGCCGCTTCCGCGACTTCATGGGGCAGTTCCCGGTCAGTCTGGTGACCGACGATTACGCCGCGCTTACCGGCTGTGCCCGGCATTTGAGCGAAATGCCCGAAGCGAGGGCGTAAATCCCCGCACCGCCATCATTTCATAACGAATTCTGTTCATCACGCGGGCAGGTGCACAGGATATGCTCTGATGCGCTGCCCGCATGACCCCGCCTCATTTCAGCTCCGCGAGTTCTGACCATGACCAAGCTGCCTTCCCTCCGGGAGTCGATCCTTCAGCATCTGCGCTATTCCTTCGGCAAGGATCCCGAACACGCCATTCTCGAAGACTGGCGCATGGCGGTCAGCTATGCCGTGCGCGACCGGATCACCGATGCGTGGATCAACGCCACCCACCGCACCTATGACACCGGCGCCAAGCGGGTCTATTACCTGTCGATGGAATTCCTGATCGGGCGGCTGCTGGAAGACGGCATCGTCAATCTGGAACTGGTGGACGAGGCGCGCGCCGTGCTGGCCGAATTCGGCAAGGACTATCAGGCGGTGCTGGCGGACGAGCCCGATGCAGCCCTGGGCAATGGCGGGCTGGGGCGGCTTGCGGCCTGTTTCCTTGAAAGCCTGTCGACGCTGGGCTGCCCGGCGCATGGCTATGGCATCCGCTACGAACACGGTCTGTTCCGGCAGAGCTTCGTCGACGGGCGGCAGGTGGAAATGCCCGAGCACTGGCTGGAACAGCGCCACGCCTGGGAATTCGAACGCCCGGAGGTGCGCTACCGCGTGGGCTTTGGCGGCCATGTCGACACGCGCGGCGAGACCGTGCGCTGGTATCCCGCCGAGGAAGTGGAGGCCGAAGCCTTCGACACGCCGGTGGTGGGCTGGAAGGGCCGCTGGGCCAACACGCTGCGGCTCTGGTCGGGGCGGGCCATCCATCCTTTCGATCTCGACCGATTCAACCACGGCGATTACGCGGGCGCCGCCCAGCCCGAGGCGCTGGCGCGCACCATTTCCCGCGTGCTTTATCCCGATGACACCACCGAACAGGGCAAGGAGCTGCGGCTGAAACAGGAATATTTCCTGACCTGCGCCGCGCTGCGCGACATCCTGCGCCGCTTCAACAACCAGTTCGGCGACCTGCGCAAGCTGCCCGCCAAGGTGGCGATCCAGCTCAACGACACCCATCCCGCGATTGCCGGGCCGGAACTGGTGCGGGTGCTGCATGACGAACGCGGCCTGCCGTTCGACGACGCGCTGGAGATCGCGCAGGGCTGTCTGAGCTACACCAACCACACGCTGCTGCCCGAGGCGCTGGAGGCATGGGACGAGTCGCTGTTTGGCCGTCTGCTGCCGCGCCATATCCAGCTGATCGACCGGATCGACGCCACCCATGCCGCCCGCAACCCGTCGCGGCAGCAGTCCATGCGCGCCGACCATCAGGTGAAGATGGGGCAGCTTTCCTTCGTGATGGCACATAAGGTGAACGGCGTATCGGCCCTGCATACCGACCTGATGAAATCCACGGTGTTTTCCGAACTGCACCGCCTGCATCCCGACCGCATCGTGAACCAGACCAACGGCGTGACCCCGCGGCGCTGGCTTCTGGGCTGCAACCCGCGGCTTGCCTCGCTCATCACCGAGTCGATCGGCGAGGCTTGGGTGGATGATCTGGACCAGCTGACCCGGCTGGAGCCTAACGTGCAGGATGCCGCGTGGCTGGACCGCTACGCGCAAGTGAAACGCGACAACAAGGTGGATCTCGCGAACTGGATGGCGCGGCATCACGGCGTGCATGTGGATCCGGACATGCTGTTTGACGTGCAGATCAAGCGGCTGCACGAATACAAGCGCCAGCATCTGAACATCCTCGAGACCATCGCGCTCTGGTCCGAGATTCGCGACAACCCCGACGCAGGCTGGACGCCGCGGCTGAAGCTTTTTGCGGGCAAGGCGGCGCCGGGCTATTTCTTCGCCAAGGACATCATCCGGCTCATCAACGATGCCGCCGCCGTCATCAATGCCGATCCGGTGACCGCCCCCTATCTGAAGGTGGCCTTCCTGCCGAATTACAACGTGAGCCTTGCCGAACGGCTGGTGCCTGCCGCCGACCTCTCCGAACAGATCTCCACCGCCGGCAAGGAAGCGTCTGGCACCGGCAACATGAAATTCGCGCTGAACGGCGCGCCGACCGTGGGCACGCTGGACGGGGCCAATGTGGAAATCCGCGAGCATGTGGGGGCGGAGAATTTCTTCCTGTTCGGGATGACGGCGGAAGAGGTGATGGAACGCCGCCATGTCGACGGTCATGCATGGCGCGCCATCGAGGCTGATCCGCGCCTGCGCCGCGCGCTTAATCTGATCCGCGACGGGCGATTCTCGCCGCAGGATCCGGGGCGCTATCACGGCATCACCGGCAATCTGGAAGGGCCGGATTATTTCCTCGTCTGTTCGGATTTCACCGATTACTGGCGCGCCCAGCGCGAGGTGGACGCGGCCTTTGCCGACCGCAGCCGCTGGTCGCGCATGGCGGCCTGGAACACAGCGCGGTCTGGCTGGTTCTCCTCTGACCGGACGATCCGCGGTTACATGGCTGACATCTGGAACGCGCAGAGTCTGATCGGGGCCTGACCGGGGCCTCACCGCGGCGATTGCAAGCATAAGGGAACGGGCTACAGTCAGATCATGAACAGCAAAACCCAGCCCGATCCCGCCCTGCAGCGCCTTCTTGACGGCGACCATGACGACCCGTTCGCGGTCCTTGGTCCGCATGAGATCGACGGGCTGCGCCATGTCACCTGCTTTGACCCCGGCGCCCATGAGATGGCGGCGGTGGTGGCGGGGGTGCGGCACCCGCTGGACCCGGTGCCGGGCGCGCCCGGCGTTTTCCGTGGCCCGGTGCCGGGTGATCTGGAGTATCACCTGCGCGGCAGTGCCAATGGCCATGTCTGGGAGATGGAAGATCCCTATCGCTTCGGCCCGGTGCTGGGCGATCTGGACGAATACCTGCTGGGCGAAGGCAGCCACCTGCGCATGTGGGAAGTGATGGGCGCCCACCCCCGCAGCCATGACGGCGTGTTCGGCACCCATTTCGCGGTCTGGGCCCCCAATGCCCGGCGCGTGTCGGTGGTGGGCGATTTCAACGGCTGGGACGGGCGGCGCCATCCGATGCGCCGCCGCGGCGCCACCGGCGTGTGGGAGATGTTTCTGCCCGGCGTCGCGGAAGGCGCGTTCTACCGTTACGAGATCAAGGGCCCCGACGGGCGCATCCAGCCGCGCAAGGCCGATCCTTTCGGCTTCGGCTCGGAACATCCGCCTGCCAATGCCTCCATCGTGCGCGACATCACCGGCTATGGCTGGTCCGATGACGACTGGATGACCAGCCGCGCCGCAGCGCATGACCCCAAGGCGCCGATTTCCATCTACGAGGTGCATCTGCCCTCGTGGCGGCGCAAGGACTGGGGGCGTCCCATTTCCTATGTCGAGGCGGCAGAGGAACTGGTGGCCTATGTGCGCGACATGGGCTTCACCCATATCGAACTGATGCCGGTCAGCGAATATCCCTTTGACGGCTCGTGGGGCTACCAGCCCATCGGGCTTTACGCCCCCACCATCCGGCACGGGCTGCCGCATGAATTCCGCGACCTGATCAATGCCGCGCATCGCGCCGGGCTTGGCGTGCTGCTTGACTGGGTGCCGGGGCATTTCCCGTCAGACGCGCATGGGCTGGGCCGGTTCGATGGCACCGCCCTTTACGAACATGCCGACCCGCGCGAGGGCTTCCATCACGACTGGAACACGCTGATCTACAATTACGGGCGGCGCGAGGTGTCGAATTTCCTCACCGCCAACGCGCTGTACTGGCTGGAAGAATACCATGCCGACGGGCTGCGCGTGGATGCCGTGGCCTCCATGCTCTATCGCGACTATTCGCGGCCCGCAGGCGAATGGGTGCCCAACAAGGATGGCGGGCGCGAGAATTACGAAGCCATCGCCGTGCTGCAGCGGATGAATGTCGAATCCTATGGCCAGCATGCAGGCATCATGACCGTGGCCGAGGAAAGCACCGCCTTTCCCGGCGTGTCGCGCCCCGTGGATGCGGGGGGTCTGGGCTTCGGGTTCAAATGGAACATGGGCTGGATGAACGACACGCTGGAATACATGCGCAAGGATCCGCTGTACCGCAGCTTCCATCACCACCAGATGACCTTCGGCCTGCATTACGCCTATACCGAGAATTTCATCCTGCCGATCAGCCATGACGAGGTGGTGCATGGCAAAGGCTCGATGCTGGGCAAGATGCCCGGCGACCGCTGGGAAAAATTCGCCAATCTGCGCGCCTATTACGGCTTCATGTGGGGCCATCCGGGCAAGAAGCTGCTGTTCATGGGGCAGGAGTTTGCGCAGGTCCATGAATGGAATCACGACGCGCAGATCGACTGGGGATGCCTTGCCGATCCCTCCCATGCCGGAATGCAGCATCTGGTGCGCGACCTGAACCGGCTTTACCGCGAAGAACCCGCCCTGCACCGGCTGGATGCCGATCCGGCGGGCTTTGCGTGGATCGAAGGCGGCGACACGCATAATTCGGTGTTCTCGTGGATCCGGCGCGGCGCCGAAGGCGATCCGCAGGTGGCGGTCATCTGCAACTTCACCCCCCGCGCCCATCACGGCTACCGCATCGGCCTGCCCGCCGCGGGCCGCTGGCGCGAGGCGCTGAACACCGATGCCGCACTTTACGGCGGCGACAACCGCGGCAATTTCGGCGCGGTGGAGGCCAAGCCCGGCGCAAGCCACGGCCAGCCCGCCATGGCCGAGGTGACGCTGCCGCCGCTGTCGGTGATCTATCTGGTGCAGGACGACGCCTGACCCACGGAACAGGCCCCGACCCGGGCCGCAATCACGCGGGCAAAGCCCGCACGCAGGAGGAGGAGGATCCCATGCCACCAAAGAGCCAGAGGCTTGCCGCCCGAAGCATGGCCTTCGTGCTGGCCGGAGGGCGCGGATCGCGCCTGCACGAACTGACCAATACCCGCGTCAAGCCTGCGGTCTATTTTGGCGGCAAGGCGCGGATCATCGACTTTGCCCTGTCCAACGCGCTCAATTCCGGGATCCGCAAGATCGCGCTCGCCACGCAATACAAGGCGCATAGCCTGATCCGTCACTGCCAGCGCGGCTGGAACTTCTTCAGCGCCGAACGGAATGAATTTCTGGACATCCTGCCCGCCTCGCAGCGCTACAACGAACAGACATGGTATCGCGGCACCGTGGATGCGGTGGCGCAGAACATCGACATCATCGACAGCTATGACATCGAATATATCGTGATCCTTGCCGGGGATCACATCTACAAGATGGATTACGAGCTGATGATCCAGCAGCATGTCGACAGCGGCGCCGAGGTGACGGTAGGCTGTCTGACCGTGGACCGGCCCGAGGCCAGCGCCTTTGGCGTGATGGCGGTGGACGAGAAGGACCGCATCACCTCTTTCCTTGAAAAGCCCAAGGATCCGCCGGGCCTGCCCGACGATCCCGACAAGACGCTGGTGAGCATGGGCATCTACGTGTTCGACTGGGCCTATCTGCGCGAAAGGCTGCATGCCGACCTGTCGGACGATGCCTCAAGCCATGACTTCGGCCATGACATGATCCCGGACATCGTCAGCAAGGGCAAGGCGCAGGCCCACCGGTTCGAGGAAAGCTGCGTGCGCCACACCCCCGAGGCGCCCGCCTACTGGCGCGATGTGGGCACGGTAGACGCGTTCTGGAAGGCGAATATCGACCTGACCAATTTTGATCCCGATCTGGATCTGTGGGACCGGGACTGGCCGATCTGGACCTATTCCGAACTCGTGCCGCCCGCCAAGTTCATCCACGACGAAAAGGACCGGCGCGGCACGGCGGTCAGCTCGCTGGTGGCGGGGGGCTGCATCATCTCGGGCACCGAGATCCGCGAGTCGCTGCTGTTCACGCAATGCCACACCAATTCCTATGCCTCGCTCGAACGGGTGGTGGCCCTGCCTTACGTCTATGTGTCGCGTCACGCGCGGCTTAAAAATGTCGTCATAAACCGTGGTGTATGTATCCCCGAAGGACTCGTGGTCGGCGAGGATCCGGAAGAAGACGCCAAGTGGTTCCGCGTCAGCCCCGGAGGGGTGACGCTGATCACGCAGGACATGCTGGACCGGAGGGAAGCCGCAAAATGACCAAGGTGCTGTCCGTCACGTCCGAATGTGTGCCGCTGGTCAAGACCGGGGGGCTTGCCGATGTGGCAGGCGCCCTGCCCGGCGCGCTTGCGGGGCACGGGGTGGACATGCGCACGCTGCTGCCCGGCTACCGCGCTGTGGTGGCCCAGCTTGCCACGCGCGAGGTGGTGGCGCAGTGGGATGACCTGTTTGGCGGCTTTGCCCGCGTGCTGAAGGGCGCGCTGGGGGATCAGGTGCTGTATGTGCTGGAGGCGCCGCATCTTTATGACCGCGATGGCGGCCCCTATGTGGACCGGCTGGGGCGCGACTGGCCGGACAATCCCGAACGCTTCGCCGCCCTGTGCAGTGCCGCCGCGCTCATCGCCAATGAGGGGATCGAGGACTGGTTCCCGCAGGTGCTGCATCTGCATGACTGGCAGGCGGGGCTGACGCCGGTCTATCTGCGCGAACTGGGCGCTGCGGACCGGGTGGCCACGCTGATGACCGTGCACAACATCGCCTTTCAGGGCATGGCGCCTGCGTCGCTGCTGCCCCGGCTGGGGCTGCTGCGCTCCGGCTTTCATGACAAGGGCTATGAATTCTGGGGCAGCATCAGCGCGCTGAAGGCGGGGCTGGTCTATGCCGACCGGCTGTCCACCGTGTCGCCCACCTATGCCGCCGAACTGATGACGCCGGAATTCGGCGCGGGCATGGACGGGGTGCTGCGCGAACGCCAGCAGGATCTGCTGGGCATCCTCAACGGCATCGACGAGGATCTGTGGATCCCGCCCTATGACGCGCCCGAAGGCAAGGCCGCGCATCGCGCGGCGCTGCGCCGCGAACTGAACCTGCCCGAAGGCTGGCCGGGCCCGCTCTGCGTGGTGGTGTCGCGGCTGACCGAACAGAAGGGGCTCGACATCCTGCTGCAGGCCCTGCCCGCCCTGCTGGACCGGGGCGGACAGCTGGCGCTGCTGGGATCGGGCGATCCGGCGATGGAGGCGGCGTTCCGCGCCTATGCCGACCGTCATCCCGGCGTCGCGGTGCGCATCGGCTATGACGAGGCGCTGGCGCGGCGCCTGATCGCGGGCGGCGATGCCATTCTGGTGCCCTCGCGCTTTGAACCCTGTGGCCTGACGCAGCTTTACGGGCTGCGCTACGGCACGCTGCCGCTGGTGGCGCTGACCGGGGGGCTGGCCGATACGGTCATCAATGCCTCGCCTGCGGGGCTTGCGGCGGGCTGCGCCACCGGGGTGCAGTTCCAGCCGGTGACCGCGCAGGCGCTGGCCCATGCGCTGATGCGGCTGGTGAGCCTTTACCAGCAGAAACCGGTCTGGACCCGGATGATGGCCAATGCCATGGCCTCGCCGGTGGGCTGGTCGCAGTCTGCCACCGCCTATGCCGCGCTTTACGCCCAGATGGTCAAGCCTGCATGACCGATCCCGTCTGTCTTGCGGGTGATCCCTTTCCGCTGGGGGCCAGCTTCATGGGCGATGGCGTCAATTTCGCCATCTTTTCCGCCCATGCAGACCGGGTGACGCTGTGCCTGTTCGACCCGCAGGGGCGCGAAACCCACCGTCTGCCGCTGCCCGAACGCTCCGGCGACATCTGGCATGGCCGGGTGCCGGGGCTGGTGCCGGGCCAGCATTACGGCTTCCGCGTCGATGGCCCGTTCGATCCCGCGCGCGGCCACAGGTTCAACGCGGCCAAGCTGCTGCTGGACCCCTATGCCAAGCGGCTGACCGGGCATCCGGTCTGGAATGATGCGCTCCATGGCGGGCTCGACGCGCCCGATCCGCGCGACAGCGCCCGCTACATGCCGAAATCGGTGGTGGAGGATCCGGCCTTCGACTGGGGCGGCACCCGCGCCCCCGCCACGCCCCTGTCGAAAAGCGTGATCTACGAGGCGCATGTCAAAGGTCTGACGCAGCGCTTTCCCGGCGCGGACCCGGCGGGCAGCTTCCTTGGCCTTGCCTCCGATCCGGTGCTGGATCACCTGATCCGGCTTGGCGTCACGGCGGTGGAACTGCTGCCGGTGCAGGCCTTTCTCAACGACCGGTTTCTGGTGAAAAAGGGGCTGGTCAACTACTGGGGCTATCAGAGCATCGGGTTCTTCGCCCCCGACCCGCGCTATCTGCATCAGGGCGCGCTCTGGGAATTCCAGCACATGGTCGCCCGGCTGCATGCGGCAGGGATCGAGGTGATCCTTGACGTGGTCTACAACCACAGCGGCGAAAGCGACGAGCACGGGCCGACGCTCAGCTTCCGCGGGCTCGACAATCTCAGCTATTACCGCCTGCACGAGGACCGCCGCCTTTACGTCAATGACACCGGCACCGGCAACACGCTGAACCTCGATCACCCCATGGTGCTGCGCATGGTGCTGGATTCCCTGCGCTACTGGGCCACCACCATGGGCGTGGACGGGTTCCGCTTTGATCTTTGCACCACGCTGGGGCGCACGCCGCAGGGCTTCGACCGGCATTCGGCCTTCTTCAAGGCGGTCACGCAGGATCCGGTGCTGGCCACCAAGAAACTGATTGCAGAGCCATGGGATATCGGGCCGGGCGGCTATCAGCTGGGCGCCTATCCTTCGCCCTTCTGCGAATGGAACGACCAGTATCGCGACGGGGTGCGGCGTTTCTGGCGCGGCGATCTGGGCCATGTGCCGGTGCTGGCCGACCGCATCACCGGATCCGCCGGGATCTTTGACCATTCCGGGCGGCAGGCCACTGCCTCGCTCAATCTGGTCACCGCCCATGACGGCTTCACCCTCACCGATCTGGTCTCCTATACCGAGCGGCACAACGAGGCCAATGGCGAGGACAACCGCGACGGCCATCACGAGAATTACTCCGACAATTTCGGCACCGAAGGCCCCACCGAGGATGCCGCCGTCACCGCCGCGCGCGCGCAGCGCCGCCGCAACCTGATGGCCACCCTGCTGCTGAGCCAAGGCACGCCGATGATCCTTGCCGGGGACGAGATCGGCAATTCGCAGGGCGGCAACAACAACGCCTATGCGCAGGACAACGAGACCGGCTGGATCGGCTGGGATCAGGCCGATGCCGGGTTTCTGGACTTCACGCGCAAGCTCATCGCCTTTCGCAAGGCGCATCCCATCCTGCGCCAGCGCCGCTTCCTGCATTCGCGTCCGCGCAAGGTGGATGGCGTTCCCGACCTGTTCTGGTGGCGCGCCGACGGGCAGGAAATGACCCGCGCCGACTGGACCAATGGCCATCTGCGGGTGCTCTGCGCCGAATTCCGCATGGCCTCGGGCACCCCCGCCTATGCGCAGCGCGAGGAGGCGATCTATCTGGCCTTCAACGCCGGGGAGCCGGTGGAACTGACCCTGCCGAAGCTTGGGCGCAAGCATGTCTGGATGCGCCATCTCGACACCGCCGCCCCCGATCTGCCCTGCGCGCCGGTGGGGCCGGTGCTGACACTTGCCGCGCAGTCGGTGCTGGTTCTGGTGGAGGAACACGGATGAACGATCTTGACCGCCGCGCCGAACGCGCAGGCATCCTTGCCGAATACCGCGATCTTTACGGCGAATGGCGCGTCACCTCTGCCGAAACCAAGGCGGCGCTGCTGGCCGCCATGGGGGTGACGGAGGAGGATGCGGAGCCTGCGCGCACCCTGCCGCGCTGGCTGGTCTGTTCCCCCGGCACGGCGCCCGCGCTGGATCTGGAGGACTGGCAGCTGGATCTGGAGGAGGGCGGCCAGACCGAGGGCCGTGGCTCCCTGCCCGATCTGCCCATGGGGCGGCATCGGCTGCGCGCGGGCGGCGAACAGTGCTGGCTGCTCTGTGCCCCCGAAACCCTGCCGCTGCCGGATCGCGGCTGGGGGCTGATGGCGCCGCTTGCCTGTCTGCGGCCCGCAGCGCAGGGCGGCATCGGCAGCTATGACGATCTGGCGCAGCTCGCCGAAGGGGCGGCGGCGCAGGGGGCCGGGTTTCTGGGCATCAACCCCATCCATGCCGGGTTCCACGTGGCTGATCCCGACGGGTTCAGCCCCTATACCCCCTCGCACCGCCGCCGGTTCTCGCCGCTCTATCTGTCCACCGACACCAGCGCCAGCACCGGCGCGCAGGTGGATTTTGCCGCCGAAACCCCGCTGCGCCTTGCAGCACTTGAGGCGGAGTTTCGCGCCGCCCCGCCGGGGCCGGAATTTGACGACTGGCTGCGCCGCGAAGGCGCGGCGCTGGAGCGGTTCGCGCTGCATCAGGCGCTGTCGGAACGCCACGGCGCCTATTGGGGCGACTGGCCGCGCGCCCTGCAGGATCCCGACAGCCCGGCGGTGGCACAGGCCGCGCACGATCTGGCCGACCGGGTGCGGTTCCACGCATGGCTGCAGTTTGCCACCGAAACCGCGCTGGCGCAGGCACAGGCGCGCGCCCGCGCGGCGGGCATGGTGCAGGGGCTGTATCTGGATCTGGCCGTGGGCACCCATCCGCAGGGCGCCGAGACATGGATGGAACGCGGCACCTTCGCCTTTGGCGCAAGCCTTGGCGCGCCGCCCGATGCCTTTGCACCACAGGGGCAGAACTGGAACCTTGCGCCCTTCAACCCCATGAAGCTGGAGGAAACCGGGTTCGAGGCGCTGGCCCTGACCCTGCGCCAGCAGCTGCGCTTTGCGGGGGCGCTGCGCATCGACCATATCATCGGCTTCGAACGCGCCTACTGGGTGGCCGAGGGCCTGCCCGGCGCCTTTGTGCAGATGCCGCGCGACGCGATGTTCGCCGTGGCCCGGATCGAGGCGGCACGGGCCGGTGCCGTGATCGTGGGCGAGGATCTGGGCGTGATCCCCGACGGGCTGCAGCAGGCGCTGAGCGGCAGCGGCATTCTTGGCTGCCGTCTGGCCTGTTTCGAACATCGCGGCGATCCGCCCGATTTCAAACGCCCCGAAAACTATGACGAGGCGGTGATCGCCAGCTTCACCACCCATGATCTGCCCACATGGACCGGCTGGCGGCGCGGGGCAGAGATCGACATCCGCGAACGCATCGGCCTGACCCCGCCCGACCATGCGGACGGCATGCGCCAGTGGCGCGCGCGCGAGGTGGCGGGGTTCGACTGGCTCAGCGGGCAGTTCCGCGGCGATCTGCCCCCCCATGCCCCCGAAGCGATGTTCCGCGTTCTGGCCGCCTGCCGGTCGCGGCTGGTGGCGCTGCAGGTGGAGGATGTGCTGGGCATCGACACCCAGCCCAACCTGCCCGGCACTGTCTCTGAATACCCCAACTGGCGCCTGCGCCTGCCCGCCGGGCCCGAGCAGATCTCGGCCGCCCCGACCCTTGCCAATGCCGGACGGATCATGGAAGGGTCCGGCCGAAGGAGAGCCTCATGACGCACAGCATCCGCACCGTTCCCACCGAAGCGATCGACGGGCAGAAGCCCGGCACCTCGGGCCTGCGCAAGAAAACTGCGGTTTTCCAGACGCATCATTACCTTGAGAATTTTATCCAGAGCATCTGGAACGGCATCGGCGGCGTACAGGGCAAGGTGCTGGTGCTGGGCGGCGACGGTCGGCATTTCAACACGCAGGCGGCGCAGGTGGTGCTGCGCATGGCCGCGGCCTCTGGCGCCAAGAAGGTGATCGTGGGCGAACGCGCGCTGCTGTCGACCCCCGCCGCGTCGAACCTGATCCGCAAGCGCGGTGCGGATGGCGGCATCATCCTCTCCGCCTCGCACAATCCCGGCGGGCCGGAGGGCGATTTTGGTGTCAAGTTCAACAGCGCCAATGGCGGCCCCGCCTCCGAAAGCGTCACCGCGAAGATCTATGAGGCGACGCGCAGCCTCACCGAATTCTATATCCTCGAATCGCAGGATGTCGGCCTGACCGCCCCCGGCACCGTCATGCTGGGCGAGATGGAGATCGAGATTGTCGATCCCGTCGCCGACTATGCCGAGATGATGGCGGGGATCTTCGATTTCGACGCGATCCGGGCGATGTTCCGCGGCGGCTTCCGGATGCGGTTCGACGCCATGCACGCGGTCACCGGCCCCTATGCCAAGGCCATCCTCGAAGACACGCTGGGCGCCGGTCCGGGCACCGTCATCAACGGCACCCCCCTGCCCGATTTCGGCGACGGCCACCCCGATCCGAACCCGATCTGGGCCAAGACCCTGATGGACGAGATGATGGGCGATCAGGCCCCCGATTTCGGCGCGGCCTCGGATGGCGATGGCGACCGCAACATGATCGTCGGGCGGCACTGCTATGTCACGCCGTCGGACAGCCTTGCGGTGCTGGCCGCCAATGCCACGCTGGTTCCGGCCTATGCGGGCGGGCTGAAAGGTGTGGCGCGGTCCATGCCCACCTCGGGCGCGGTGGACCGCGTGGCCGAGGCGCTGGGGATCGACTGTTACGAGACGCCGACCGGCTGGAAGTTCTTCGGCAACCTGCTGGATGCGGGCCGCGCCACGCTTTGTGGCGAGGAAAGTGCCGGCACCGGATCCGACCATGTGCGCGAAAAGGACGGGCTCTGGGCCGTGCTGTTCTGGCTGAACGTGCTGGCGCGCCGCGATCTGCCGGTGGCCGATCTGATGACCGAACACTGGGCGCGTTACGGGCGCAACTTCTATTCGCGCCACGATTACGAAGGCGTGGACAGCGATGCCGCCAACGGTCTGATGGACCATGTGCGCGACCAGCTTGCCACCCTGCCCGGGCACAGCTTCGCCGGGATGGTGGTCAGCCGCGCCGATGAATTCGCCTATGACGATCCGGTGGATGGCTCGCGTTCCGAAGGTCAGGGCCTGCGCATCAGCTTCGACGGCGGCGCCCGCGTGGTGCTGCGCCTGTCGGGCACCGGCACCGAAGGCGCGACGCTGCGGGTCTATCTGGAAAAGGTCGAAACCGATCCCGCCACTTTCGGCACCGACGCGCAGCAGGCGCTGGCCCCGGTGATCGCTGCCGCCGAAGAGATCGCGGAAATCGCCACACGCACCGGACGCACCGCGCCCGACGTCATCACCTGACCTCGGGGGACAGCACTTGGACACGCTTCGCGCCATCTTCCTGATGGTGCTCGCCATGGCTTTGCTGGCCGCCAGCGACGCCTTTCTGAAACTCGCCAGCCAGCACGCGCCGGTGGGACAGGTCATGCTGATGCTCAGCCTCGGCGGCACGGCGGTGTTCGTGCTGATGGCGCGGGCGCGGCGGGTGCGCCTGCCGCTGTCGGATCTGCGCAACCGGCTGGTGCTGCTGCGCTGCGCCTTTGAAATGGTGGGGGCCGTGGGCATGCTGGTGGGCCTGTCGAAGGTGCCGCTGTCGGTCATGGCCGCCATCATGCAGACCGCCCCGCTGGTGGTGGTGCTGGGCGCCGCGCTGTTCCTGAAAGAGCCGGTGGGCTGGCGGCGATGGGCGGCGGTGCTGACCGGCATGGTGGGCATGCTGATGGTCATCCGCCCCTTCGGCGCCACCTTCACCGGCTGGGAACTGTTCGCCGTCATGGGCGTGACCGGGCTTGCCGCGCGCGATCTGGTGACCCGGCTGCTGCCGCCGCACATGCACCCGATCTCGATCTCCACATGGGGCTTTGCGGCGGTGATTCCGGTGGGGCTGGCGCTGATGCTGCTGACAGGGGCAGCACCGGTGCTGAACCTGCAGGTGGCGGTCTTCATGCTGGGGGCCATCGTGGTCACCACGGCGGGCTATCTGGCGGTGACGGCCGCCATGCGCATGGCGCCGGTCTCGGCCGTGTCGCCGTTCCGCTATGCCCGGCTGATCTTTACCGCGGGGCTGGGCATGGCGATCTTCGGCGACCGCCCCGATGGCTGGACATGGGCGGGCGCGGCGCTGATCCTTGGCGCGGGGCTGTACAGCTTCCTGCGCGAACGCAGGCTGGCCCGCGCCGCCATGGCCGCGGCGGGTTAATCCGGCGCGCCGCCGCCCACCACCTCGATCTCGGGCGGCAGGCGGCGGTCGGGCCCGTCCACCGACACCGTCTCGCGCGTGCGGGGCAGCGCATGCGGCATCTCGCGCTGCACGAACCCGATGATCTTCTCGCGGATCTCGCAGCGCAGATCATAGGTGCGCGCCGCGTTGCGGGCCGAGGCGAGGATGCGCACCTCCATAACCCGTTCGCGGAAATCCGTGACCTGCACCGCGAACACCTTGCCGTCCCACAGCGCCGAGCGTTCCACCACCTGCTGCGCCTCGGCGCGCAGCCCGTCGATATCGGTGGCATGGTCGAGATACAGCAGCACCACCCCGATCAGCGACGAGGTTTCCCGCGTCCAGTTCTGGAACGGCTGTTCGATGAAATAGCCCAAGGGCACGATCAGCCGCCGCCAGTCCCAGATCTTGATGACCACATAGGTGCCGGTGATCTCTTCGACCTGCCCCCATTCGCCTTCGACGATCACCGCGTCGTCGATGCGGATCGGCTGCGTTACCGCCAGCTGGATCCCGGCGATGAGGTTCTTGAGCACCGGCTGGAAGGCGAAGCCGACCACGATCCCCGCCGCCCCCGCCGAGGCCAGCAGCGACACCCCCCATTGCCGCACGCCGTCAAAGGTCATCAGGATGGCCGAGACGCAGATGATGGTGATGATCCAGCCCGCCAGCCGCACGAGGATGCGGCTTTGCGTGACATGTTTGCGCGCAAGGAAATTGTCTTCGGCATCCAGCGTGAACTTGCGCAGATGCACCGTGGTCCAGATCTGCAGCGCGGTATGCAGCACCCATGCGACAAGGATGATGAAGGCGATAAGCAGGCCGTGCCGCGCCAGATCGGCCCCCGCCGCGCCAAGCGGCGCCACCGCCACCCCCAGCGCCAGCGCCGCCACCACCAGCCCCATGCGCAGCGGACGCCGCGTGCGCGACACGAGGCTGCGCCAGAACAGGTCGCGGCTGCGCACCATCCGGGTCAGGAACCAGAACACCGCCCGGAACGCCATCACCCCCACAAGGAAGAACGCCGCCAGCACCGCCAGCGGCATCACCCATGCCGGCAGCACCGGCAGGACCGTCTCGACCTGTTCCGACAGCGCCTCGACCTGCGCGCCAAGCTGTTGCAGTTCCTGTTCCATGCCGTCCTGCCCTGCAGCGCCCGCCGGGCGTCGCGCGGCATCCCCTGATGTTGCACCTGCAGCAAGAGCTAGCGGGCGGCGGCGCTTTGGCAAAAACCCGGTGGCAGGTGTTAGCGCAACCCCTTGGCGCCAAGGCATGTTAGCGTTACCGCGCGCGTTTACTTTCGCGCCGCACCTGCTATGACGGGCGCGAACTCATCCTGTGCGAGGGACTGCGCCATGAGCACCATCATCGACATCTTTGCCCGTGAAATCCTCGACAGCCGGGGCAACCCGACGGTCGAGGTCGACGTCACGCTGGAAGACGGCACCATGGGCCGCGCCGCCGTGCCTTCGGGTGCGTCGACCGGCATCCATGAGGCGGTGGAAAAGCGCGACGGCGACATGGCCCGCTACAAGGGCAAGGGCGTGCTGGAGGCGGTGGCTGCCGTCAACGGCGAGATCGCCGAAGCGCTGGTGGGCTTCGAGGCCACCGAACAGCAGTCCGTCGACATGGCGATGATCGAACTGGACGGCACCGAGAACAAGGGCCGTCTGGGCGCCAATGCCATCCTCGGCGTGTCGCTGGCCACCGCCAAGGCCGCAGCGGCCTATTGCGACCAGCCGCTTTACCGCTATGTCGGCGGCACTGCCGCCCGCGTGCTGCCGGTGCCGATGATGAACATCATCAATGGCGGCGAACATGCCGACAACCCGATCGACATTCAGGAATTCATGATCATGCCGGTGGCCGCGGAAAACATCCGCGAGGCCGTGCGCATGGGATCCGAAGTGTTCCACACGCTGAAAAAGGAACTGTCGGCGGCGGGCATGTCCACCGGGCTTGGCGACGAGGGCGGCTTTGCGCCCGAGCTGAAATCCACCAATGACGCGCTGGATTTCATCCTGAAAAGCATCGAGAAGGCGGGCTACACCCCGGGCGAGGACATCTATCTGGCGCTCGACTGCGCCTCGACCGAATATTACCGCGACGGCAAATACGAGATGAAGGGCGAGGGCCTGTCGCTCTCCTCCGCCGAGAATGTCGCCTATCTCAAGAAGCTCTGCGACGCCTATCCGATCATCTCCATCGAGGATGGCTGCGCCGAGGATGACTGGGAGGGCTGGAAGATCCTCACCGACGAGCTGGGCGGGCGCGTGCAGCTGGTGGGCGACGATCTGTTCGTCACCAATCCCGAACGGCTGGCCATGGGCATCGAGCGCGGCGTCGCCAATTCCATGCTGGTCAAGGTCAACCAGATCGGCACCCTGTCGGAAACGCTGAAGGCCGTGGATATGGCCCACCGCGCCCGCTACACCAACGTGATGTCGCACCGCTCGGGCGAGACCGAGGATGCCACCATCGCCGATCTGGCCGTCGCCACCAATTGCGGACAGATCAAGACCGGCTCGCTGGCGCGTTCCGACCGGCTGGCGAAATACAACCAGCTGATCCGCATCGAAGAGATGCTCGACGAGGTCGCCGAATACGCCGGACGCTCGATCCTGCGCTGAACCGCGGCCCGCAGGCCCGCGGGCGCTGCAGCTGACGGATAAAAAAGAGAGGGGGCGCTGCCCCCTCTTGGCCTTCGGCCAATTCACCCCCGGGATATTTCTGCCAAGAAGAAGAGGCAGAGCGTTGGTCCCGCCTTCTTCTGCCCCCAAATATCCCCGCCGGAGGCAGGCCTGAGCATGCCGCAGGCGGGCGGCCCGGCAGGCGCGCGGGGCTGCCGCCGCGCCTTAGTTCCGGGACCGCCGCGCGCGCCGGCGGTCAGCCGGTTGCCTTTTCCTCCACCGCCTCGGCCAGAGCCTCGGAGCGGGCGGCGAGTTCGGCCAGCGCCTCGGTCACGCTTTGCGGGATCACCGGCACCTCGATCTGTTCCGGCGCGGGGGCGGGCCGGTCGCGCAGCGCGCGCAGTTCGTCGCCCTGCGCCCTGAGCCGGTCTTCCGCCTCGCGCAGCCGGTCCTCGAGCCCGGCGGTCTTGTCGGCCAGCATCAGCCCCGCCATCAGCAGCATGCGCGATTCCGGCATGCGCCCGATCTGGTCGACCAGCACCTGCGCTTCGGTGTCAAGCATGCGGGCGGCGGCAAGCAGGTACTGTTCCTCGCCCACCTGACAGGCCACGTCGAAATTGCGCCCGCCGATGGTCACATGCACTTCGGTCTGGCTCATGTCTGTGTCTCCTCTGCGGCGCCCTGCGGCGCCGGGCTTTCGGCCCCGGACAGGAGCGGCTCCAGCGCGCCCAGCACCGCCCGCGCCTCGACGCGTTCGGCATCGCGTTCGGCGCGCAGCGATTCAAGCTCCGCCAGCATCGCCTGATTGACCAGATGCGGCTCGCCCACACCCGCTTCCAGCGCGGCGCGCATGTCCTCGTGCGAGCGGCGCAGCATGTCATTGGCCTGCCGCAGCCGCTGCAGCGCGCCGTCGAGTTCGGCCATGGTGTCGCGCTGCACCGCGATCTGTTCGCGCAGCCCGGCATCGGCGCCGTCGGCCAGCCGGGCATGCAGCAGCTTCACCCGCGCCTCAAGCTGGGCATTGGCCATGCGCTCTTCGTCCAGCGCGGCGGTGAGCTGCTCCAGATCCTCGCCTGCGGGCGGCGGCGGTGCATCCTCTGGCAGGGGGGCCGCGGCGGGCTCCGGCAGCGGCGCGGGGGGCGCCAGATGGTCCACCCCCAAGGCAATGCGGTCCAGCGCCCGCGCGATGCGCGATTGCAGCTCGTCGATCTGGGTCATCATGCTCCCTTCGTCCCTTGCCTCCGGTCTTTGGCGGACCGGACGGCCCGCGCGGGGTTTTGTCACGCCTGCGTCCCGGGGACGAATCAGGCGCAGCCCCTTGCGGGAAAGTGTAACAAGCGGCGCGGAAAAATGCGCCCCTTATGTTCCAATGCCTTAGAGGGCGCAGCTGGCTTTGCGCGGGGACTTGCCGGGGCCCCGCGCTTGAACTTCGTGGCCACGCTGCTATTCAGCCCGAAGACGGCTTCCGGAAAAAGGATTAGGCCCCGTGGACATCGACGTGCTTCGCAGCAAGACCCCCGAACACTGGACCCGCGCCTGCGCGATCCGCGCTCTGACGCTGGACGCGGTGGCGGCGGCCAATTCCGGCCATTCCGGCATGCCGATCGGCATGGCCGATGTGGCGACCGTGCTGTGGTCCAAGCATCTGAAATTTGACGCCAAGGCGCCCGGCTGGCCCGACCGCGACCGCTTCATCCTGTCGGCGGGCCATGGCTCCATGCTGCTTTATTCGCTGCTCTATCTCAGCGGCGATGCCCAGATCACGCTGGAGGAGGTGAAGAACTTCCGCCAGTGGGGGGCACGCACTGCGGGCCATCCGGAAAACTTCCTTGCCGACGCGATCGAGACCACCACCGGCCCGCTGGGTCAGGGGCTCGCCACTTCGGTGGGCTTTGCCATGGCCGAGGAAATCCTGCGCGGGCGCTTCGGCTCCAAGGTCGTGGATCACCACACCTATGTCATCGCCGGCGACGGCTGCCTGATGGAGGGCGTGAGCCAGGAGGCGATCACGCTGGCGGGCCGCTATAAGCTGGGCAAGCTGATCGTGCTCTGGGACAACAACGGCATCACCATCGACGGCAAGGTGTCGCTGTCGGACATCACCGACCAGCCCGGGCGCTTCCGCTCGGCAGGCTGGGAGGTGATCGAGATCGACGGCCATGATCCCGAGGCCATCGATGCCGCCCTGACCCGCGCCAAGGCCAGTGCAGAGCCGACCATGATCGCCTGCAAGACCCATATCGCGCTGGGACATGCGGCGCAGGACACCTCCAAGGGTCATGGCGCGCTGACCAATGCCGAGCAGAACACCGAAGCCAAGCGCATCTGGGGCTGGACCGGTGCGCCGTTCGAAGTGCCGGGCGACGTGAAGTCGTGGTGGGAAGATGTGGGCGCGCGCGGCGCTGCCGACCGCGAGGCCTGGGAAGGCCGTTTTGCCGGGCTGAGCGACAGCCGCCAGCGCGAGTTTTCGCGGATGATGGCGGGCGAGGCGCCGAAGAAGCTGGCCAGCGTGATCCGCGCGCTGAAAAAGCAGGTTTCGGAAAGCGCGCCCAAGGTGGCGACCCGCAAGGCCTCGGAGATGGTGCTGGAGGTGGTCAACCCCGTGCTGCCGGAAACCGTGGGCGGCTCTGCCGACCTGACCGGGTCGAACAACACGCTGACCAAGGACATGGGTGTCTTTGACGTGGAGAACCGCAAGGGCCGCTACGTCTACTGGGGCATCCGCGAACATGGCATGGCGGCGGCGATGAACGGCATGGCGCTGCATGGCGGCGTGCGGCCCTATGGCGGCACCTTCATGGCCTTTACCGATTATGCCCGTCCCGCGATGCGGCTTGCGGCGCTGATGCAATGCCCGACGGTGTTTGTCATGACCCATGACAGCATCGGTCTGGGCGAGGACGGCCCGACCCACCAGCCGGTGGAGCATCTGGCGATCAGCCGCGCCACGCCCAACACGCTGGTGTTCCGCCCCGCCGATACGGTGGAGACGGCGGAGGCGTGGGAGATCGCGCTGACCCAGACCGGCACGCCGTCGGTGCTGTCGCTGACCCGGCAGAACCTGCCGACGCTGCGTCTGGAGCACAAGACCGGCAACCTCACCGCCAAGGGCGGCTATGTGCTGGCCGATGCCGAGGGCAAGCGTCAGGTCATCCTGATCGCCACCGGCTCCGAGGTGGAGATCGCCATGGCGGCGCGCGAGCTGCTGCAGGCCGAAGGCATCGGCTGCCGCGTGGTGTCCATGCCCTGTTTCGAGCTGTTCGCGCAGCAGGACGAGGCATGGCGCCGCCGCGTGCTGCCCGCAGGCCCGGTGCGGGTCGGCATCGAGGCCGCAACCGGCTTCGGCTGGGACCGCTGGCTTCTGGGCGAGCGGGGCCGCGAGGCCAAGGCGGCGTTTGTCGGCATGGACGGCTTCGGCGCCTCGGCCCCGGCGGAGGTGCTTTACGAGAAGTTCGGCATCACCGCCGCCAATGTGGCGGCCAAGGCCAAGGCGCTGCTCTGACCGGGATGGCGCAGGGGGGCGCTGCCCCCCGCCCCTTCGGGGCTCCCCCCGGAGTTTTCCCGGCAAGATGAATGACAGAGTAGCGGCCCCTTAGTGGGCCGCTTCTTTTTTGCCGAAAAGCGGCATCAGCAGCTTGGTCGCGACCGGCACCAGCAGCAGGCCCCAGATCAGGCCAAGGATGCCGTCGATGAAGGCGGTGACGGTCCAGAGGGCGGCGGGCTGCAGGTCGGGCGACAGCAGATGCGCGGCGCCTTCGGCGAGGTGATGGATGGTTTCTTCCGGGGTATGCCAGCCCATTTCCGCCAGCGAATGCACGAGGATCGAGCCGCCCACCCAGAGCATGGCCACGGTGCCCACGGTGGAGAGCAGCTTCATCACCCACGGCATGCCCTTGACGATGCCGCGCCCCAGCGCGCGGGTGGCGCCAAGGCGGCCCACCCGGCTGAGCCAGAGGCCGATATCGTCCATCTTCACGATCAGCGCCACCGCGCCATAAACCGCCGCCGTGATGGCAAGGCCCACCAGCGCCAGCGCCAGCGCGCGGATCCACAGTTCCGGCGCGTCGATGGCCGAAAGCGAGATGGTCATGATTTCCGCCGAGAGGATGAAATCGGTCTTGATGGCGCCCTTGACCTTCTGTTCCTCCAGATGGGCCGGATCCTCCACCGCATGGCTGCCATCGGGGCCGCCCTGTTCGGGATGCGGCAGCAGCACGTGCAGGATCTTCTCCGCCCCTTCGAAGCACAGATAGGATCCGCCAAGGATCAGCAGCGGCGGGATCGCCCATGGCGCAAAGCTGGACAGCAGCAGCGCCACCGGCAGCAGGATCACCAGCTTGTTGAACACCGAACCGCGCGCGATGCGCCAGATGATCGGCAGTTCGCGCGCGGCCTCGAAGCCGTGCACGTATTTGGGCGTCACCGCCGCGTCGTCGATCACCACGCCTGCGGCCTTTGAGCCCGCCTTGGCGGCATGGGCCGAGATGTCATCCACAGAGGCCGCCGCCACCTTGGCAAGCGCCGCCACATCATCAAGTAGCGCCAGAAGTCCGCTCATGTCCGTTTCCGTTCCGCTGCTGCATCCGCTTGCGCACCCTAGCCCGCGGCGCGGCGCCTGCAAGGGAGGCCGGAGGCGCATCACGCTTTGCCCCTGCTTTGCCCAAGCGGTGCGCATGTTAGCGCCCACGGTGAGGTTTATCGCTAACATATTGCAGATAAAGGATTTTTCAGGTTGCCGGAGGGGGTTCCGCCTGTATACGGAACCCGACCCCGCCTCAGCCCAGGAGACGCTGCGATGACTGTGACTGTCGGTATCAATGGATTTGGCCGCATCGGACGCTGCACGCTGGCCCATATCGCCGAAAGCGCGCGCAATGACGTGCAGGTGGTGCGGATCAATGCCACCGGCCCGATCGAGACCGCGGCGCATCTGCTGCGCTATGACAGCGTGCATGGCCGCTTCGCCGGCGAGGTGAAGGTGGTGAACGGTGCCGCCCTGGATCTGGGGCGCGGCCCCATCGACGTGATGTCGAGCTATGATCTGGGCGCGCTGGACTGGAGCGGCTGCGATGTGGTGCTGGAATGCACCGGCAGCTTCAACGATGGCGAGAAGGCGGTGCAGCACATCCGTCAGGGCGCCAAATCGGTGCTGATCTCGGCCCCGGCCAAGAACGTGCAGCGCACCGTGGTTTACGGCGTGAACCACCGCGAGCTGCTGGCGGGGGATGTGATGGTGTCCAACGGATCCTGCACCACCAACTGTCTGGCGCCGCTGGCCAAGGTGCTGGACGAGGCCATCGGCATCGAAAGCGGCATCATGACCACCATCCACAGCTATACCGGCGACCAGCCGACGCTGGACCGGCGCCATGCCGACCTTTACCGCGCGCGCAGTGCCGCCATGGCGATGATCCCCACCTCCACCGGCGCGGCCAAGGCGCTTGGCGAGGTGCTGCCGAACCTGAAGGGCAAGCTCGACGGATCGGCGATCCGGGTGCCGACGCCCAATGTCTCGGCGGTGGATCTGACCTTTCAGGCCAGCAAGGATGTCACGGTCGCGGATGTGAACGAGGTGGTGCGCGAAGCCGCCGCCGGGCGCATGGGCATGGTGCTGGCCTATGATCCCGAACCCAAGGTGTCGATCGATTTCAACCACACCACCGCCAGTTCGATCTTTGCCCCCGAACAGACCAAGGTGGTCGGCGGGCGCACGGTGCGGGTGCTGGCATGGTATGACAACGAATGGGGCTTTTCAGCGCGGATGGCCGATGTCGCCGCCGCCATGGGCCGGCTGCAGCAGGGCTGAGAGGCTGTCCGGGGGGCGCTGCCCCCCGCCCCTGCGGGGCTCCCCCCGGGATATTTTGACCAAGAAGAAGCGGCAGGAGCGCGGCGCCTGCCGCTTCTTCTTGGCTCAAATATCCCCGCCGGAGGCGGCCGGACGGCGCCGCCGGGGCCACGTGGCAGACGGGGGCGCGCGGCGGCCGCGCTCAGATCCGGCGCAGCGCCAGCACGGCGTTGAGCCCGCCAAAGGCGAAGGCGTTGGAGAGCACCACCGAGACATCCGCCTGCCGCGCCTCGTTCGGCACCACGTCGAGCGCGCATTCGGGATCGGGCTCTTCGTAATTGATGGTGGGGGCGATCACGCCTTCGCGCAGCGCCATCAGGCAGGCCAGCAGTTCCACCGCCCCGGTGCCGCCGATGCAGTGCCCGTGCATGGATTTGGTCGAGGAGATCAGCAGCCGGTCCGCCTGCGAGCCCATCACATCGGCCACGGCGGCGCATTCGGTCTTGTCATTGGCGGCGGTGCCGGTGCCATGGGCGTTGATATAGCCCACCTCGCTGCGGTCGATGCCCGCGTCGCGCAGCGCGCCCGCGATGGCACGGGCCGCGCCCTGTTTGGAGGGCATCACGATGTCGGCGGCATCCGAGGTCATGGCAAAGCCTGCCACCTCGGCGAGGATCTCGGCGCCACGGGCGCGGGCATGCTCGTATTCCTCGAAGACATAGACCCCGGCGCCCTCGCCCTGCACCATGCCGTTGCGGTTGGCGGAGAACGGGCGGCAGGCGTCGCGCGACATCACGCGCAGCCCTTCCCATGCCTTCACCCCGCCAAAGCACAGCATGGATTCGGTGCCGCCGGTAACCATGACCGGGCAGCCACCCGAGCGCACCATCTGATAGGCGAGCCCCATGGCGTGGTTGGAGGAGGCGCAGGCGGTGGCCACGGTGAAGCTGGGGCCGCGCAGGTTGAATTCCATCGACACATGGCTTGCGGCGGCGTTGTTCATCAGCTTCGGCACCACGAAGGGATGCACGCGGTTCTTGCCCTCTTCATAGACCGAGCGGTAATTCTCGTCCTGCGTCGTGAGCCCGCCGCCGGAGGTGCCCAGCACCACGCCGGAGCCATCGGCGAGCCCGTTGGAGAATTCGAGCCCCGACTGTTCGATGGCCTGCCGCGCCGCGATCAGCGCGAACTGGGTGAAGCGGTCGTAAAGCGCCAGCTGCTGCCGGTTGAAGGCGGTGACCGGATCATAGCCCTTCACCTGCCCGCCGATGCGGATCGACAGCCGTTCGACATCGCGGAATTCCAGCGGCCCGATGCCGCAGCGGCCTTCGCGCATCGCCTCCAGCGTGGCGGGCACGTCGCGTCCCAGTGCGTTGATCGTGCCCGCGCCGGTGATGACGACGCGTTTCACGACTGTTTCTCGTTCACCAGCCGTTCGATGCCCGCCACGATGGCGGCAACCGAGGAAATGTCGAAATCACTCTGGTCGGGTTCATTGGCATTGAACGGGATCGTGATGTCGAAGGCTTCCTCGATGGAGAAGATGCTTTCCACAAGCCCGAGGCTGTCGATCCCCAGATCCTCCAGCGTGCTGTCCATCGTCACATCCGCAGGCTCCAGAACGGCCTGTTCCGCGATGATCGCGATCACCCTGTCCTTCACACTCATGGCGCGGCGCTCCTTGCTCGTCGCTTGTCTGCGTCGATCTATCCATTCCCCGCCAGCTTGGAAACCGCTTTCTTGAGATCGGCGACTTCGCGGAACAGGCGCGGCAGGCGGCGCAGGCCCTTGTAGCTGTCCACATGCGCGGCCATCTGCATGGCGGGATAGCCCAGCATCACCCGGCCCGCAGGCACATTGGCCAGCACCTTGGTGGCGCCCCCGGTGATCACGTTATCCCCGATGAAGAGGTTGTCCGACACCCCGGTCTGCCCGCCCAGCACCACGTTGTTGCCGATGCGGGTGGAGCCCGCGATGCCCACCTGCGCGCAGATCAGACAGTTGTTGCCCACCACCACATTATGGCCGATCTGCGCCAGATTGTCGATCTTGACGCCATGACCCAGCACCGTGTCGCGCACCGTGCCGCGGTCGATGCAGGCATTGGCCCCCAGTTCCACATCGTCGCCAAGGCTCACGGCGCCCAGCGAATGGATGCGCGCCCAGGCCTGCGGCGCGGTCTCGGCGCCCTCCTCGCCCAGACTGGCACGGGCACGTTCCACGCCCGACACTTCGGGGGTCACGAAGCTGAAGCCGTCGGCCCCCACCACCGCACCGGGCTGGGCGATGAAGCGCGCGCCGATGCGCACCCGCGCGCCGATGCGCACGCCGGTATGGATCAGCGCGCCGGGGCCGATCTGCGCGTCCCAGCCGATCCAGACCTGCGGGGCCAGCACCGATCCGGCGCCGATCCGCACCCCTGCCCCGATCACGCAGAACGGCCCCACCGACACGCCTTCGCCCAGATCGGCGGAGGGATCGATCACGGCGCTGGGATGGATGCCCGGCGCATGGCCCTGCCCAAGGTCAAGCCGCGCCGAGAGCCCCGCCATGGCATGACGCGGGCGCTTCGACAGCAGCGCGGCGGCAAGGCCCATGCCCTGCCAGTCGGCGCCGTCCCACAGCAGGGCGGCCCGCGCCTGCCCCGCGCCGATCTGCGCGGCAAATTCCGGCTTCAGCGCCAGCGCCAGATCCGTGGCCCGCGCGCTGGCGGGTTCGGCCACGGCGGTGATGCGCAGCGTGGTGTCGCCTTCGGCCCGCAGCCCGAGGGCTGCGGCAAGGTCTGCGATGGTATGGGACATGGCGGCCTCCGGGATGGGTTCCCGCAGGATTTAACTCTGCCCGCCGCCCAGCACCACCCCCGCTGCGGCCAGCGCCTGCCACAGTGCGGCATCCCGCCCGTACACATCGGCGCGGTAATTCACCTGCCCCTTGGGTTCGGTGAAGGCGGTGCGGTAGATCAGGTGCACCGGCACCGGCTGGTCAAGGTTGACGCGGGTTTCCGCGCCGGTGCGCAGACGCTGCTGGAAAAAGCCCACCGGGTCATCGGTCTGCGGCGCCAGCAGCGCATAGGCAAAGTCATGCGGATCGCTCAGCCGCACGCAGCCATGGGAAAAGGCGCGCTCTGACCGCTCGAACAGCGATTTCGACGGGGTGTCGTGCAGGTAGATGTTGTACTGATTCGGGAACATGAACTTCACCGTGCCAAGCGCGTTGTTGGGCCCCGGCGGCTGGCGCATGGAGAAGGGAAAGCTTGAGGCGCTGTATTGCGCAAAGCCCGCGCCGCGATTGACCTGCCTGCCCCGGCTGTCGGTGATTTCCAGATGGCTGACCGCGCCGGGATTGCGGCGCAGCTGCGGCAGGTATTCGTTCACCACGATGGACCGGGGCACATACCACGAGGGGTTGATGACCATGAACGCCATGCTGTCGGAAAATTCCGGCGTGCGGCGGTCGGGCGTGGCCGCCCCCACCACCGAGCGCGTCTCGAACGTGACCTTGCCGTTGTCGATGATCTGCGCCTGAAAATCGGTGAGGTTCACAAGGATATGCCGCGCGCCCAGCCCCTCGGGCAGGTTCATCCAGCGCTCGCGCTCCAGCCCCACGATCAGGGATTTCAGCCGCTCTTCGGGGGCTACGTTGATCTGTTCCAGCGTCGCACCGCCCGCCACGCCATCCGCCTGCAGGCCGTGATCGGCCTGAAAGGCTGTGATGGCATTGCTCATCTCGGCATCCAGCGTGGCCGACAGCGTCGGGCGCAGATAGCCCATGGCCACCAGCCGGTCGCGCAGGATCACCACGCCCTGCCCGGTGTCGCCATAGGAATACTTGCCCGCCGGCACCGGGGCGCCCCAGCCGCCGCGCGCGATCTTGCGCTCCAGCATCAGCTTGGCGCGCAGCAGGCGGGAATATTCCGCGCTCTGCGGCACCAGCCCGCGCAGCACCGTTTCGGGATCGCCGCTGCTCAGCGCCTGCAGCAGCGCCTGCGGATCGCGGCGCGGCGCCTCGCGCTTGATGTCCGACACCACCCGCGACGGGGTCAGCACGCCGCTTTGCAGATCGCGCGCATAGCTCAGGAAGGCGCGGCTCAGCTCCACCTCCAGCGCGCCGCGCGCCTGTTCGCCGCTGACCTGCCGCATCCGCGCCATCAGACCCGGCAGATCGTAGCGTGCGCCCGGCAGCCCATGCGCCCCGGCCATTTCCAGCGCGGCGATCAGCGCGGCGCGGCGCTGTGCCGAGCTGTCGTCGGATCCGGTCCAGATCGGCGCAAAATCCCGGTCACGATAGAAGGCCGCCATGCCCTCGTCCGCGCCAAGGGATTCGGCCACGGCGAGCCTGTAGGCGGTGGCGGAGAGCGAAACCGCCCCCGCCTGCTGCGGCGCTGCGGCCATCAGAAGCCCCGCTGCCACCAAAGACGCCATCACGCCACGGCGCATCGCCCGCCCCGGTCGGCCAAATGCTGCTTGCCTTCTTGTCGCCACGCGCGCCACTCCTTCAATCATGTCCATCACTCGAACCCGGGTGAATTTTCGGCGTCTCTTCCGGGGCTTGTCCACTCACTTTTGGAGCAGCCCGGTATCTTTTCGCAGCCTGCGACCGGGCTGCATCGACCGCCAACGGGCGGGTTCCGTCACGCGGGCTCAAAAAGTCCTTTGCGCGAGAAATCGCCTAAATCTGTCAACGCCTCAGATTCGCCGGAGTTCCCGCTTTTCGCAAGATCCCGGATATGCGATAAAAATATCGCATCTGGGGAGATGGCAGGCCCGTCCAACGAGGCGGGGACAGGACAAGCTACGAACGGGACAGGCGTTACTCATGACAGCACATAACGCAAGCGGCATCACGCGGCGTGGCCTTCTTGGTGCGTTCGCAGCCACCCTTGTGACCGCGGCACCAACCTATGCAAACGCGGCGGGGTTTCTGCGCGGCGCGGGCGACATCCGGCGGCTTCGGATGTTTTCTGCGCGCACCGGCGAAACCATCGACATGATCTACTGGATCGAAGGGCAATATATTCCCGACGCTCTTACCGAAGTGTCGTATTTCATGCGCGACTGGCGCAGCGACGAGGTTCTGAACATTGATGCCCGCACCGTGGACATCATGACCGCCGCACATAACCTGATGGACTGCAGCGAGCCTTACATGCTGATCTCGGGCTATCGCAGCCCCAAGACCAACGCGATGCTGCGGTCGCGCTCTTCGGGCGTGGCGCAGAATTCGCGCCACCTCGTCGGCGAGGCGGCGGATCTGCGGCTCAATTCCCGCTCCGTCAACCAGATGGCGCGTGCGGCACAGGCCTGCAAGGGCGGCGGCGTCGGTCGGTATTCCGGCTCGAACTTCGTGCATATGGACTGCGGCCCGGTGCGGAGCTGGGGCAGCTAAGCCCAGCTGCACAAGGTCAGACGATCAAGGCGCCCCTCCGCTTGGGCAGGGGCACCTTGGCTTAGACTGCGACACGGTCACGGCAGACGCTGTCAAAAGCAGCCTCCGCACTCAATCAAGGCCCTCGCAGACCCCTGCGAGGGCCTTGCTGTCTTGGGACGGACCGCCGACCCGGCTTTTCCCGCCGGGCTGCTATCAAAGCAAGAACAGCCCTAGCGCCTCAATCACGTCCCGCTTCGTGGTTTCGGTGCGGAGCATGGCCCGCTCGGTGCCGGAGCGGATGACGTCCAGAACATAATCGGGCTGCCGGGCCAGCTCCGCACGCCGCTGACGAATGGGCCCGATAAGATCCTGCAGGATATCGTTCAACCGCAGCTTGATCGCTTGATCGCCAAGTCCGCCGCGCCGATACCGCGCCTTCAACTCCTCCACCTCTTCGGTCGCATCGTCGAAAGCGTCGAGATAGGCGAACACGGTATTGCCTTCCACGCGCCCCGGATCCTCGACCCGCAGGTGCATGGGATCAGTGAACATCGCCTTGACGGCGGTGCTGATTTCATCGGGCGAGGCCGACAGCGGAATGGCATTGCCACCCGACTTCGACATCTTCGCCTTGCCATCAATACCGGGTAGCCGACCCGATTTCGGAATTACCGCCTTTGCCTCGGGCAAGACATCGGAACCTGCAACAGCGTTAATGCGGCGGACAATTTCATTTGTCTGTTCAATGAGCGGCGCCTGATCCTCGCCCACCGGCACCACAGTTGCCTTGAAGGCGGTAATATCTGCCGCCTGTGCCGCCGGATAGCACAAAAAGCCCGCAGGAATATCGCGACCAAACCCTCTGGCGCGGATTTCATCCTTGATGGTCGGATTGCGTTCAAGCCGGGCAACCGACACGAAGTTGAGGTAGAGCATCGACAGCTCCGCCAGAGCAGGCAGGTGAGATTGCAGGCAGATCGTCGTGCGGGCTGGATCAATGCCGACCGCCAGATAATCCAGCGCGACTTCGATGACATTTCTGCGCACCTTGGCCGGATCATGGGCATTATCGGTGAGCGCCTGAGTGTCGGCCAGCAGAAGGAACTGCTGGTGATCCGACTGAAAGCGTAATCGGTTGCGCAGCGATCCGGCGTAATGCCCGATATGCAGAGGACCGGTCGTGCGGTCTCCGGTCAGAATGATGGGTTTGGACATGGGCTTCTCCTCGGGAAAAGGAGGCGCCGCACGGGATTTCGGAAAGACAAAGGCCGCCCATGCGGCGGCCTCGGGATGATAGGAAACATTCCGGCCACCTGGTCAGGAGGCCAGCCACCAGCGTCGTGCGATGACCATCGAATTTTCCATGCAGAGGGTCGTATCGCCACGCCAAGACATGGTCAAGCAGCAGGCGGGGCCACCCGGTCACGCCTGCTGCCGCCCGACGGCCCGCGCTGCGGAGATCTGGCCTAGCCCGGCAGCGTCAGGACGACCGGGCCGCGGTCGGTCGCGACCACAGTGTGTTCATACTGGACCGCCGGGGCGCGGGGCGTGCTGTAAAGCGTCCAGCCATCCGCGCCTTCCTCTGCCCAGAGCCCGCCCTTGGACAGGAAAGGCTCGACGGTCAGCACCATGCCCTTGGTGATGCGGCGCCTGTCGCCCCGGGTCGCCCATGTGGGGATTTCCTCGGGATATTCGTGCAGCGACCGCCCGACCCCGTGGCTGGCAAGGTTGCGGATCAGCGTATAGCCGCGCGCCGAGGCGAAGGTCTCGATCGCCTTGCCGATGCCTGCAAGCGGCCTGTCGGCGGCGACCTGCGCCAGCCCGATCTGCAGCGCGCGCCTGCCATCGCGGCAGAGCCGGTCCAGCGACGGTGCCACCGGCCCCACCCGGAACGTGGCGCCGGTATCGGCGAAATAGCCGCATCTGGAGGCGGAGACGTCGATATTCACCAGATCCCCCCGCGCAAGCACCCTGTCGCCGGGGATGCCATGGGCGATCTCTTCGTTCACGCTGATGCAGGTGGCCCCCGGAAAGCCATAGACGGCCTGCGGGGCGGGCTCTGCCCCCTCCGCCTCCAGCAGATCGCGGCCGATCTCGTCCAGTTCGCGCGTGGTCATGCCCGGCTCCAGCGCCGCTCCCATGGCCTGCAGCGTGTTGGCGACGATGCGGCCAATGATCCGCAGCCCGTCCAGGTCTTCGGCTTTGGTGATGGTCATGGCGGCTCTCCCGGTCTGGCGGCGACGCGCCGCAGCGCCATCCTGCGGCCCGTCGCGCCGGTGTCAATCCGTCTCTGACGCCCGCCCCGGAACGGCAAAGGCGCCCCGCCAGCGGCAGGGCGCCCCGTTCAAGGCCCGAAATTCCGTCAGACCATGCGGCGCAGATAGGTCCATGTCGGCACTGTGGCGTTGCGGGCGACCGAAAACGCCTCCGCATCGCCGATATAGTCGAAGCCGCAATTCACCAGCACCCGCGCCGAGGCGGCGTTGTCCTGAAAGACCGAGGCGAACATGGTGGCGCTGCCAAAGGGATTGGCCGCGACCATGGCCGCCACCGCTTCGGAGGCATGGCCGGTGTTCCAGTAGGGCGGCGCCACCCAGTAGCCGATCTCGGCCTGATTGGGATCAAGCCGCTCCAGCGAGATCAGGCCCATCACCTCTGCCCCGCCCTGCGCGGATCCGTCCATGGCCCAGATATCCTCGACCCGCTTGGGATCGGTGGCACGGGCGATGAACGCCTCGGTGGCGCCGGGCGGCAGCGGATGCGGGATGGAGGTGGTCATGCGCGCCACGCGTTCGTCGGCGGTGTGCAGCGAGATCAGCCCCGCATCGGAGCGGCGCAGCGGGCGCAACACGGCGCGGGGGGCTTCGATGACCGGCTGAGCGGCCTTCTGGTCCACAGGGGCCAGTTTCATGTGCATTCTCCTCTGATGCACGGAAATCTTTAACAGGCCGTTTTCGTCTCCCCCCGAAAACAGCGAGGGGACCGGCCTGCCGCCGATCCCCTGCACATGTCGATTCAGGATCGGCTTATTCGGCGGCCTCTGCCACCGGCAGCACGGATACGAAGGTGCGACCCTTCAGACCCTTGCGGAAGGTCACGGAGCCTTCTTCGGTGGCGAAGATCGTGTGGTCACGGCCCATGCCCACGCCGGTGCCCGGCCAGACCTTGGTGCCGCGCTGACGCACGATGATGTTGCCGGGAATGGCGGCCTGGCCACCATAGAGTTTCACGCCAAGACGGCGGCCCGCAGAGTCGCGGCCGTTGCGGGAGGAACCGCCTGCTTTTTTATGTGCCATGGGTCAGTCTCCTTTGACTTGCTTACTCGGCCGCGGCCGCGGGAGCGACTGCCTTGCCGGTTGCGGCCTTCACGCCGGTCTCGTCCGCGCCGGAGGCGAGGATCTCGGTCACACGCACCAGCGTCAGCTTCTGACGGTGGCCACGGGTCCGCTGCGAGCTGTGCTTCCGGCGGCGCTTGACGAAGGAGATCACCTTCTCGCCCTTGATCTGGTCGATCACGGTCGCCTGCACGGCAGCACCTGCGATCCGGGGCGCACCCACGGTCACGGTGTCGCCACCCAGCATCAGCACGTCGTTGAACTGCACGGTCTCACCGGCATCGGCTGCCAGCTTTTCCACGCGCAGCACATCGCCCGCCTGAACCTTGTATTGCTTGCCGCCGGTTTTCATCACCGCGAACATCTGCGTCTTCCTTCGTTCTGGCCGCGTCCTGTGGCGCCCTTTCGGGACTTCCCGCGCCGGAAACCCGGCCCGCCTTCGGACAGCGCGCCCCGTCAGGGGCTGTCATTGATAAAAAATCGCAGCGCAGGCCGAATCCGGCCCCGCTCCGAAGTCGGGTATATCGGGCGAAAGCCCCGGGCTGTCAACCCGCGCGGCGTGCCGGAACTACAACTCCTCGCCCAGCATCTGCTGCGCGGCAGCAAGCCCCAGACCATAGGAAATCTCGTCATACATGGCGTTGAACCCGGCAAAGAGCGCGCGGTTCATGGCGCGGCCCTCGGGGCTGGCCGACAGCGCCACATACTCGTCCAGCACCGCATCCGACAGCGGGCGATAGGCCACCAGCAGGAAGGCATAAAGCCATTCGCGCGTGTCGCTGCGGGTGTCCTCTTCCTGCGCCCAGACCTCGGACAGGATTTCTTCCTCGGTCATCTCGAAGGCGCCGCCATCCACCAGCCCCAGATAGAACTGGTAGCTGGCATTCATCGCCCCCACCACATTCGCCTCGACCAGATCATTGGCCTCCACAAAGGCCTCGATCTGCTCCAGCCGGGGATCGTCGGTGCCGTCCAGCGCCTGATAGGCCTCGCGCGCGGAGGCCTCCAGATCGTCGTCGATCAGCGTGCGCCGGGCGGTGATCTCCAGATCGACCACCCGCTGCCCGTCTTCGGAGGTGAAGAAGTCAAGCAGCGGCCCGGCCTCGGTCCCGGCAAAGCTGTCGATGAACTGCCCGCGCACCACCTCTTCCATCGCCTCGGTGTCATAGACTTGCGACACCACCGCGCGCCAGCCGCGGGTGGCGCCACCGGGCAGCAGATCCTCGCCCATCTCCTGCGCGTAATCGAGCCCCTCCTCGCGCATCACCTGCACGATCTCCGGAACGCGCATCGCCTCCAGCAGGGCCTCGCCGGGGGCGGCGGGCAGGGGCGCGGCGGCGCAGATCAGAACGACAGGGGCGACAAGGCGCAGGGACATGGTCCGGGAATCTCCATTCAGGGCGTAACAGACCCTAGGGCGCGCGCGCCCCATTTCCAAGGGCTCCCCCGGCCCGGCGGAAAGCTGCCGGAGGGGAAGCTGAAGGAAAAGTGAAGGGTGGCAAAATTCCCTGTTGCACCCCGCCGCCCGGACCGCTAAACGCCCCTCCACGATCCCCGCGGAGAGGTGCCGGAGTGGTCGAACGGGGCGGTCTCGAAAACCGTTGACCCTGCAAGGGGTCCCAGGGTTCGAATCCCTGTCTCTCCGCCATTTGGCCTTGAAATCGCAGGATAAAATCATCCTTTTGCGATTTTACCCGCCAAAAAGCCCGCCAAACCATTTGCGCTTGGATGCTATGCGGTGCGACAGCGCGGCGCTTTGGCAGTCCTGTTGGTGGATCTGGGCAGAGCTAGCGCCGCAGCGTGATTGCTGGCAAGCGACTTGCGTTACACCCCATGACGAACCAGCGGTGCGGCAATCTTAACATTTGCTATCATCTTTGCGGCAGCCCGACCGCGCAGCCGGGCTTGCAGAGATTTGGTCAGGCTCGGGAAAGCGATAGTAAGCATTACCGTGTCGGGCGCATGCTGCGAATCTAGAAATATCCAGATCCCTTGCGCCGGTTTCTATTGGTCTTTGTCCGGGTGCCCCCGTTCTGCCCGCCAGCGTGCCCAGCGCCGCCGCTGAGCATCGCGGATTCGTTCGATGCCCTCGGGTGTTCTCGCGCCGGTAGACATGCCCCCGTGAAACTTGCAGCGCCTTTTGCCCGGCACAGACAGCGCGCGGCAGGATGCGCCTTTGCGGGTCAGGGCGCCGCAGCGCACGCGCCGCCTAGACGCCATCTCGGCCCGTGCCGCTTCCCATCTCTGCACCTGTGCCGCGAATGCTGCCGCTCGGGCCTCGGTTTCGGCATCCAGCCTTTCACCCCACCCCGCGCGTGCGCGTATTGGTGCGACAAAAACCGGCAGGCCCAGCGCCTCCGCCATCCGCTTTACCGCCCATGCGTTGCGATCCAACAGGCGCTTGCCTTCCCAGTAGGACACGGCGTGCCGCCCGCAGCCCGCCCGCCGGGCAAGATCGGACTGCGACAGCCCAGCCGCCCTGCGGAGTGCCGCGAATTCTGCGCCCGTCATGCGCTACCCCGGATCTTGCGGCGCTGCCGGGCGGCGGCCTTCCGGCAACCTTCACCGCAATAGCGCGCGTCTGCCCTCTTGTCGAAATGCAGCACCCCACAGCACCAGCGGCACAGCCAATCGCCCTGTGCAAAGCGTCGTCCGATCCGAATGGCCCGCTGCCTGCGGTTCCGGTTCTGCGGTCTCGGGCCGAAAGGGGGCCAGACGGCATAAGGTAAGTAAACGGCACAGGATCGACCCTGCCATTCTTCAACCCAGACTGTTCCGGGTTCGGGTCCAGACATTTTTTGCATCCTTTGGCTTGATGTTTTTTGAGGGTCAAAACCGGGTCAGGTGCTTGGCTTTGTTACTGGCGAATCTTGCCGCACCCCGGCGCCCCAGTCGCGGCAAGCCCCGTTCCATTGCCTGCCCTGCGGCCCGTGGCGTTCCCATTCGGACAGGCACCGCCAAGCATCGAGACTGACAACGCGGCCCGTCCAAGTCAGGGGCCTGCCGCCGGGCGTGATACCGTGCGGGAATGGCTCGCGTGTCGGGCGTGAAAGTTCGGGGGCTGGTGCGGGCGCCGGGCTTTCGGGATCCGGGGGCGCTGGGCGTGCTAATCGTGCTAGACGTGCTAAACGGCCCGCCCCCGGCGCCGCTTGCATGACGACTGCGCCAACCGCCGGAAACTCTGCCCCCTCGGCCCCCTGAGACGTGCTAGACGTGCTAATCGTGCTAAACGGGGGCGGAAGATTAGCACATCTAGCACGATTAGCACCGCCCTGCCCCTCCGCTATGCTTATGGTCTCGATGCGGGCGCGGGCCGCTTTCACGTCAAACCGCATGCCCCACCCTAACAATACCATAAGCCTCCTTGCGCGCAGAGCCACGCACCTCGGCCCCAGCGGGCAGACGGTAAAGCCAACCATGGGTTTCCAGCATGGCAAGCGCCTTCCTTGCTGCCGGGCTTTCCCGAAGTGCCCGGATTGGTGCCCGCTGAACCACATCTGACGGCATCACCTCGGAATATTCCCAGCGTTCCAACAGCCACTTGCGCAGAGTTTCGGCCCGCTCGATTTCCTCGGACACGTTCGCGGCATCGGCCAGCCGCCGCGCTTCGGACAGGTAGAAGTCGGCAAGCCCTATGCCGCTTTCCATCGCATCCAGAGAGACGGCAGCGGCTTCAAGGTCTGTCCATGCGGTCAGCACCCCGGCAATGCGCGCCGCCTGTTCCGCAGCCTTGGAGGCATAGCCCGTAATATTGGCATAATCCCCGCCGGGCACCTGTTGCGCCTCCACATGGTCGGAATAGTCAGTCAGCATGGCACGGGCTTCTGGCGACAGCGGTAGAACACGCGGGGCAAGTTCGCGGGTGTCGGGATCCATGGGCAGGGGCGTTTCCAGAATGCGGCTCAGCCGATCCGAGAATCCGGCAAGGGCGGTGTCGTCCTGCCGCACGCGGGATTGCAGGCGGGTGCCGATGGTGCTGGGCGGTTCACACATCAGAAAGCGCGGCAGAAAGCCGGTATCTGCGGCCATGGAATCGGCCATGAAGGCGCGGGCAACGCTGGGCTGCACCATGAGATGCACGGCCAGCCGCCGCCCATAAAGCGCATAAGAGCCTTCCCCGGCGCGGGTGCGGCGGATCGGGTTGCCCTGCCATAGGTCATTAAGCGCCGCCAAGGTCTTTTGCCTGTTGTCTGCCGACATGGCAAAGCCGCCAAGGAATTGCCCGCCTTCATCCGAGAATATGCCAAGGGTCGGCATGCCCTCGGCAAACTTGCGGGTCAGCCCCTCATATGTGGGTTCTGTCACCGTGCGGTCGGGCGTAGGGGGTGCGCTCGGTTCCTTGCCCAGCGCAGCAAGATCGGCCTTTGCGGCGGTGCGCTTTTCGCCTTTGCCCCTGCGCACGTCTGTCAGGATGCGGTCGCGTTCGCCTTTCCAGAGCGCATGGGCGTTTTCCCATGACGCCATCCCTTCGCGGCGTTCCTTGGCCTGTTCCTTTTCGAAACTGCGCAGCGCTGCCATAAGCGGCCCGTCGCAGGACGATTTCCTTTCCCCGGATCGGGCGATGGTCAGGGCATAGAGCGACAGGGGCCGGGTGCCCCCCAGTGTTTCCACATCGCAAAAGCCCTGCACCGCCAGAGAGGCCACAGAAAGGGCCGATGCCGCAGGAATGGCAATCGGGGCAAGGGTCTGGCCCTGCACCGCCTCCACCGCTTCCCGAAGCGGCCCCAAGGCCTCCACAGGGTAAGGCTCTCCTTGCGGGATTTGGCGCAGCAGCGGTTGCGGCCCCTCGGCCTTGAACGGGATAGGTTCGGGGGCGGTCATACGCTGGCCCCTTTCATGGCTAGAATGTCGTTCCAGTCGCGGCCCTCGGGCGCGGGCAGCAGCGACACCCGCCAGCCCAGCCCATGCGCGCGCTCGGCCAGCGCCCTAGCCGCCGCGCGGCCCGCGTCATCCCCGTCTGGGGCGATGGTCAGCCGCCCGGGTCGGGCAGGCAGATGCAAGCCGCGCAGGCCGGACGTGGATAGCCCCGCCCAGATGGTCGCAGGCGCGCGCAGCAGCCCGCAGGCAAGGCTCAGTGCGGTTTCGATGCCCTCGGCCACCACTAGCGGGCCTTCCGCCTCAGCAAGCCGCACAGCGCCGCCTGCGGTGCGCCCCAGCATCGCCTTTTGCGGTTCGACATCCGCCTTGGCGCTGCCGTCCGCGCGCAGATAGGTGCGATGCACCGCAAAGCGGTCGGCACCGTCGATCCGGGCCAGCATCGCGGGAAACCGTGTCGCGGTCGGATGCCAGCATGACGGGTGAAACCGCAGGGACTCGGACAGCGGGCAGGAAATGGCCCGCCCGCGCAGGTAGGTTTCCGCAAGCGTGCCTGCGATTGGTCGGGCCTCGCGCCACAGTGCAAGGGCCTGTCGTTCGCGTTTCGCGGCCTCAGCCAGCGCCTCGGCATCCCGACGCGCCAGCGCTGCCGGATCGGGCGGCGCGTAACTGCCGGGGGCGATGCCAGCCGCCGCCAGAATATCTGCGAAGTCGCAGCAACCGCGTTTGCAATGTGCCAACAGCCGCCCATTGCTGCCTTCGGAAAGGGTCAGGGCATTCTGCCCCGGGCGCCGCGCGGGCTGGCAGACCGGGCATGGTGCCGCCCCATAGCTGCGATACCAACGGCCCCGCAGAGTTTCGGTAAGCGTGCGGGCGTCCATCATGCGACCCCTCCCCAGACAAGTGCCGCCAGCGCGTTCACCTGTCCCTCGGTCAGCCCGTGAAGGCGGCGCAGATAGAGAGCTTGCAATCGGGTCATGCAGCACCGCCATTGCAATGATCGGCCAAAGATTTGGCGCTGGGCGGAAACCGCAGCTTTGACAGATCGGTGCCGGGGGCAAGGCGGTAATGCGCGATATTCTGGGGGCCGCGATACTCGGTCAGGATCGGCCAACCATATTGCCTGCGCAGCTTTTCGGTAATGGCAGCAAGGCGCCAGCCTTTCACCTCGCGGATCTCCGTTCTTGTGGATAGGGTGCGCCCATCTCTAAGCGCCTTGCAGGTCCAGAAAATCTGGCTTGGGCTGGAATACCAGCTCTCGGATTTAGTCATGTTCAATGCCTCTTGCCTTGCTGGAAAAGGCGGTTCGCGCTATCCCTCAGACATGCAGCCCGCCCGAAGAATTGCGCCGCCGCCCGTAAGCCAAACGGGTGGCGGTTTTCTTATGCGGCGCTGCCGTGTTTAGCGGCTTCCCATGCTTCCAGATCGGCCAGCTTCCAACGGGTGGTGCCGACAGTCAGGATAATTGGCGCAGGAAAGGTCGGATCAACTTTAGCCCAGCGCCAAGGTGTCGTTCGGTGAACCCCGTAACGGGCGGCAACTTGGGTGTCGGTAAGGTAGGTATGCGGCATGCGATGCCCTCCAATATGGTGCTACTGGAAGAAGCATGACGTGAACGGGCTTGAAGGTTAATATTCAAAATCAAGCGCTTATGCGGCTTTCCCATTTGGGCTACACCGCTTATGCGTCTCAGGAGAAAAGGCATACCGTTTAAAGGGTTTGTCGTTTTCAGTGAGCCTTTCTAGGCGGTTTATCTGGAAAAATGGCTTTGAGCCGAAGCTTCAAATCTTCACCAGCTTCGCCTCGCCGGATTTCACCTAGATATTCCTCGATCTGGCCTTTACCTTGCCTCCACAGCTTAGGTGAATCCTTCGCAGCGTCGTCAGCAGCAATTTTCGCAACGTCCAAAGATTTGATCCGAACCAAAGCAGGATTCAACGCAACCAGATTTTCCATTCCTTCAAGAATTTGCGTTCTCCGAGCTTGCCTGTCTTGCGCAGACCTATCTCCGGCGGCTTTAGATCTCTTTTTCTTTGTTTCGAGAGATTTAAGACCTTCAAGGGCGTCTGCTTCGATTGATTGCTTCACGCTCATTTCGCTATAGATTCGTCCAGCGGCGAAACCAAAGTCGAATACCTGTGAAGTAAATTCAGCAGCTTCATCTCCGAAGCTTTGGTCGGCCTCTTCTATCGCGTAGTCTCTCTCCGCTAAGAGGCGTGACAGTTGAGATAAAAGCATTTGCATTGAGAGCGTGGGTTGCCCAACCGCAGCGGCGCAAGAGGCGCAAATGCAAGTTAACCTAGGCACATCATGGTATTCTGCGTTAAATTCTTGGTCGGCCTGCATCTCAATTATGAGGCGTTCCCCCCTTGAGTCTATGATGTTAGCGCCTATTGCAGCATCCAAAAGGTCATCTAGACAGGGATACTCCTCGACTTCTTCCTGAGACAGCAGCCAGTGCATTGTAAAGACGCCATGTGTGCGCCAAATGGGAACCAATTTATTCTGACAGGCGCCATCGCCGCACATACATGTTTGTATATCTATCGTTACAATATAAGGTAAGCCGGGCTTCGCAAGCCGAAGTGGACCATGTGTTTTGATCGCACTGGAAAGAGCTTCAAAGTCGATTTCTGCTTTTCCGTCAAGTTCGCTCGGAATTTCTCTATCTGGTTCGGTCATCCTATCCTCACAACATTGGTCTGATCTGCGTGGTCGCCGGTCAGGTAGTCCGCCCATGCCGCCATCATGGTGCGGCGTTTCTCCACCATGTCGCCGCGCCGGTAGGACGCTTCCACAGCATTGCCCACCTTGTGCGCCAAGGCCACCTCGGCCATGTCGCCCGGGAAATGGGTCCGCTCGGCCACCCAGTCGCGGAACGTGCTGCGCAGCCCGTGCGGCACCGCAGGGCACTTGCTTACCCGATCCACAAACCCCGGCCCGCCCTCGGCCACATCTGCCGCGTGCAGGCGCTTCATGGCGGCGCTTAGCGTCATGTCGGACATTTCCCCCCCGCGCGGCGCCGGGAATACCAGCGGGCACCCCTCGAAACGCGGCAGAGATTTCAGCAACGCCACAGCCTCGGGCGTCAGCGGCACGCGGTGTTCCCTGTCCATCTTCATGCGCGCCGCCGGTATGGTCCAAAGACCCGCCTCTAGGTCGATTTCATCCCAGAGCGCGCCGCGCACCTCTTGCGAGCGGCTGGCGGTCAGCGCCGCAAATTCCAAGGCGCGGGCGCCCATGCCTTCCCGCGACCGCACGGCGGCGAACCAGCGCGGCGCGTCGTCAACTGGAACCGCCGGTTGGTTACGCTGTTTCGCAACCTTTGCGGCAGCAGGCAGAAGCTCTTTAAGATTGCCCCCCCAACGGGCTGGATTGTCGCCGGTGCGGTGCCCTGCAACTGTCGCCCACGACAGCACCGCCTCAATACGTCCGCGCAGTCGGGATGCGGTCTCGGTTTTGCTTTGCCAGATCGGTTCCAGCACCCGCAGCACGTCCTGCACCGCGATTTCATCAACCAGCATCGGGCCAAGCTCGGGCATGGCATAGGTTTGCAAGGTGTTCTGCCATTGCTGGCGATGCTTGGGGTTCTTGAAAGCGTCCAGCTTTGCGGCAAGGTATTTGTCGGTTGCATCCGCAAAGCTCATGCCCCGGCTCTGAGCGGCCACCAGTGCCGCCTTTGCGGCCCTCCGGTCCTGCACAGGGTCAATGCCGCGTCGGATCTGGTCTTTCGCCTCACGCGCCCGCTCGCGGGCCTGCGCAAGCGTCACATCAGGAAAGCCCCCCAAGCCGATTTCCCGGCGCTGAGCGCCCACGGTCACGCGCAGCAGCCATGTCCTGCCGTTGTTCGGGGTGATTTGCAGCATAAGGCCTGAGACGCCGCCCACAGCGAACGTGGCATTGCGCCCCCGTCCGGGGTGCTGCAACCTCTTTACGTCAAGCGCGGAAAGCTCCTTGGCAACGCGCGGCATTATGCACCCCTCATCATACCCGCCTAAATGTATGCACCCCATCACAACGCATTGCAACAGGGCGCAACAACATGCGGGTCATATAGCTGAAGTTAATAAGGGAATTTGCGCCATAGCCCGACAGGGCGCGACACATAAATGGCGGGCTGTCTCTCCGCCATTTTCTTACACGCAATCAAGGTTGCATGGTAAGAAAAAGGTGCTTTTCCTATCACTTCTGCGACTGCGCCGGATGGCTCCTTTGACACGGGTGTCCTCCACCGGTTCCGGTCACGCGCGCAGAAGACTGTTCCCTGATAACCGGCTGGAACGGAACACGCGAACCAGACCCGTTGCGGCTGGCCCGAGCCCTAAGTCCGATGTTTCGCCCCTGCCCTGCGACAGAGGGTGTCTAAATCTCACTGACGCCGAAATAGGCCAGATATTTGTCGATTGCGCTGGCGATCACCTCTTCGGGGTGCTCGGGCGCGGGCAGGCCGTAGATATGGGTGCGGATGCCGATATAGACGATCCCCCCATGCAGGTTCCAGATGTCCTCCATGCTGGGCTGGCGCGTGCCCGACGCCACCGCCGCCGTTTCCGCAAGGACCGGTTCGAGAATCACGTCCCCCAGATGCTCGAGATAGCGGTGGTTGAGCGCGGCTCCGGCAAGGCCCGAGAACATGAAGATCCGCATCCAGTCATGTTCAAAAATCAGTCTGCTGTATTCGGTATAAAACGCCAGCAGGCGGGTCCGCAGCGCAACGGACCGGTCGGTCAGCCGGTCGGGCCAGTCAGAGGAGAGCCGACCCAGATAGACCTTTTCATAGACGGCCTCCAGCAGATCCTCTTTGGTGGCGAAGTATTTGAAAAGAAGCGATTGTGTGACGCCAAGCCGCTTGGCCAGCTGGCGCGTGTTGCCCTCCAGCCCGACCTCGGCGAAGAAGCGCACCGCCTCGTTCACGATCTGCTCGCGCCGCTCCTGCGGCGGCAGCCTCCGACGCGTGCCCGCGTCCCCGTCCCGTTCGGTTGCGATGTCCAAATCCACGTCCTCAGCTCGCCGCTCCGAGGCCCATCTAACAAATTTTTCTTGAAATGTTCAGTTTTTTATAGATCATCCGATCAACAAGAGTGAGCAGCCGATCAATAAGCCGCAAGGCAGGGCTGCGCTCATGGAGGGAGGAGGTCATCATGAAGGCATCAGCGGGCGGTTACGCCCGGGCCGTCGACGTGCCCCATGCGCTGGAGCTTATGGCCGGATCGGCCGGGGCTGGCCGGTATCTGGCGGGCGGCCAGAGTCTGGTCGCGGCGCTGAACATGCGCCTGTCCGAGGGCGACATGCTGATCGACATTTCCCGGATCGCGGATCTGTCCGGGATCCGCGAAGACGGGGATCACCTGCGCATCGGCGCCCTCACCCGCCATGCCGATATTGGCAGGGACGCACTGATCCGGACCCATGCGCCGCTGCTGTCGGACGCCGTGCGGCACATCGCCCATGCGGCGATCCGCAATCGCGGCACCATCGGCGGCGCGCTGGCCCATGCTGATCCGGCTGCCGAATTTCCGGCCTGCGCGCTGGCGCTTGGCGCGACCCTGCATGCGCAGGGCGGCACCGGCACGCGGGACATTGCGGCGGAAGAGTTCTTCGAGGATGTCTTCACCACCACGCTTGCCGAAGGTGAGATCCTGACGGGTCTTTCGGTGCCCAAGGCGGAAGCGGGCGAGGTGCAGGTGATCGAGGAGGTGGCGCGGCGGTCCGGCGATTACGCGCTGACCGGGCTCTGCCTTGTCCGCCGGGCGGCGGGGCACCGTCTGAGCATCTTCTCTGCCGGGCCGGTGCCGATGCTGGCGCGGGGGGCGATGGCGGCGCTGGATGCGGGCGATCTGGACGCGGCGGTCGAGGCCCTGCGCGCCGAGATCGATCCCCCCTCCGACACACAGGCCAGCGGCAGCTACCGCAGGCATCTTGCGGGCGTGCTGCTGCGCCGAGCCGTAGAGCGCATCGAAGGAGACCGTGCATGACCCAGACCTTCCGTGACAGGGTGGATGTGTCCCTGACCGTCAACGGCGAACCGGTCGAGGCCCGCGTGCCCGTGGGGCAGCATCTGATCGACTTCCTGCGGACCAACCTGGGGCTGACCGGCGCCCATGCCAGCTGCGAACATGGCGTCTGCGGCGCCTGCACGCTCCGCGTCGACGGACAGGCGGTGCGCGGCTGTCTCATGCTCGCCGCGCAGGCTGACGGGGCCGAGATCTGGACGGTGGAGGGGCTGACCGACACCGGAACCATCCGTGATCTGCAGGACGCCTTCGTGGCGCGCAACGCGCTGCAGTGCGGCTTCTGCACCCCGGGCATGCTTGTTGCGGCGGAGGAGCTTCTGGAGGCAGGCACCCTGCCCTCGCGCGCCGAGATCCGCGAACACCTGTCGGGCAATTACTGCCGCTGCACCGGCTATGAGGCCATTGTGGACGTTGTGGAAAGCGTGGCGCGGGCACGCGCCGGAAAGGCGCAGGCATGAGCATCGCATTCGGAAATCCCGACCGGCCCAATTCCTATATCGGCAAGACGGTGCCGCGCCCCAACGCGCGCAAGCTGGTGCAGGGGCGCGGGCGCTATGTCGACGACATCGTGCTGCCGCGCATGGTCCATGTGGCCTTTGTCCGCTCTCCTTTCGCCCATGCCCGGATCACCGGGATCGAGGCCGCGGCGGCGAAGGGCGTCAAAGGCGTGCTTCGGGTCTTTACCGGCGCCGATCTGGCGGAGGTCTGCACGCCTTGGGTCGGGGTGCTGGCCCATCTGAAGGGGCTGAAATCCCCGCCGCAGCATGCCTTGGCGGTGGACCGCGCCGCATGGGTCGGGGAGCCGGTGGTGGCTGTGGTCGCCACATCGCGGGCCGCCGCCGAAGACGGCGCGGCGCTGGTCGAGGTGGACTATGACCCGCTGCCGGTGGTGACCGACACCATGACCGCCCTCGATGCGGACACCCCCGTCCTTCATCCCGATCTGGGCGACAACCTCGCCTTCCGGCGCCTGCACGAGGAAGGCGATGTCGCGGCGGCGATGGCTTCGGCGCATAAGGTGATTTCGGCCCGCTTCCGCACCGCGCGCCATACCGGCGTCACGCCGGAGCCGCGCTCCATCCTCGTGGACTGGAGCCCGGCAGACGGGCAGATGACCGCCTATCACGCCACGCAGGCGCCGCACATGATCCAGACGGTGCTTGCCGCACATCTGGACCTGCCCGAAAGCCGGGTGCGGGTGATCTGCGGCGATGTCGGCGGATCCTACGGGATCAAGGTCCATGTCTATCCCGACGAGGTGGCGACCGCCGCCATCGCCAAGGTCATGGGCCGCCCGGTCAAGTTCATCGCCGACCGGCTGGAAAGCTTTTCCACCGACATCCACGCCCGCGATCACGAGATCGAGGCGAAGATCGCGGTGGATGCCGAAGGCCGGATCCTCGCCATGGATGTGGATGACTGGACCGGCATCGGCCCCTATTCCGTCTATCCGCGCACCTCGGCCATCGAGGGCAATCAGGTGGTGAACCTCTGCGGCGGGCCCTATGATTTCGCCAATTACCGGGCGCGAACCACGGTGGTGTTCCAGAACAAGACACCCACCTGCCAGTATCGCGCCGTGGGCCATCCGATTGCCGTGGCGATCACCGAAGGGCTGGTGGACATGGCCGCCGCAGCACTTGGCATGGATCCGGTCGAGATCCGGCGGCGCAACATGTATGCCGATGACGCCTATCCGGTGACCTCCCCGGCAAAGATGCGGTTCGAGGGGCTGTCACATCATGCCTCGATGGACAAGCTGATGGAGATGATGGATTACGACGCGCTCCGCGCCGATCAGGCCGAGGCGCGCAAGCGCGGCAAGCATCGCGGCATCGGCATCGCGTCCTTCATCGAACTGACCAACCCTTCCCCCTTCATGTATGGCATTGGCGGCGCCCGGATTTCCGCGCAGGACGGCTGCACGGTGCGGATGGATCCCGATGGCTCCATCGTCGCGCTGTCGGGCGTGACCGAGCAGGGACAGGGCACAGAGGCGATGCTGAGTCAGGTGGTGGCCGAAGGCGTCGGCGTCCTGCCCTCCAGCGTCCGCGTCATCACCGGCGACACGCAGGTCACGCCTTATGGCGGCGGGACATGGGCCTCGCGCGGGGCGGGCATCGGCGGCGAGGCCGCGCTGCAGGCGGCGCGGGCGCTGCGCCAGTCCATCCTCGAGGTGGCGGCGGCGATGCTGCAGGCCGATGCCGGGGCGCTCGACATCCGCGACGGACAGGTGGTCACCGCCGAGACCGGCGAGCAGCGCCTGCCGCTGGAGGAACTGGGCCGCATCGTCTATTTCCGTGGCGACACGCTGCCCAAGGGCCTGCCGCGCGAACTGGTGCAGACCCGGCATTTCATCACGATGGACTATCCTTTCGCCTTCACCAATGGCGTGCAGGCCTCCTATCTGGAGGTGGACACCGACACCGGCGTCGTCACCCTGCTGAACCACTGGTGCGTCGAGGATTGCGGGCGCGTCATCAACCCGCAGCTGGTCGATGAACAGATCCGTGGCGGCATCGTGCAGGGTCTGGGCGGCGCGCTTTACGAGGAAATCCATTACGACAGCGAAGGCCAGCTTCTGAATGGCTCCATGGCGGATTATCTTGTGCCGATGGCCGCCGAGATGCCGGACATGCAGATCGGCCATGTCGAAACGCCGACCAAGGAAAGCGAACTTGGCGCCAAGGGAGCCGGAGAGGCCGGCACTGCCGGGGCCCCCGCCGCCGTGATGAACGCGATCAACGATGCCCTGCGCCCGCTTGGGGCACAGGTCACCGAAATGCCCTTTACCCCCGAGCGCATCCTGCGCGCGCTCGGGACGATTCAGGACTGAATCACCAAGGGGCGCGACGGGAGCGCGCCCCGCACCAGGGAGGAGACACAATGACTATCATGAAACTCGCGACGACCACCGCGATGGCTGTCCTGATGGGCAGTGCTGCGTCCGCGCAGCAGAGCATCACGGTGAACATCGGCTCGTCACATCCGGAGGCCAATATCTGGGTCTACGCGATGAAGAACACCTTCCAGCCGGAGGTGAACCGCATTCTCGAGGCCAATGGCAACGAGTATCAGGTGAACTGGGTCGAGAACTACGCCGGAACCCTCTACAAGTTCACCGACACGCGCGAGGCGGTCATGGACGGCATCGTCGATGTCGGCATGGTCGGCACGGTCTGGGAAGGCGCCAACATGCCGCTGCAGAACGTGACCTATTTCACGCCCTTCGCCACCGAGGATCACCGCATGATCATCGAGATCTTCGATGACCTGTCCGAATCCCTGCCCGAGCTGAAGGACAGCTGGGCGGAAAACGGCATGGTGCACCTGTCCTCGCTGATCACCGACAGCTACGACATCTATGCGACCTTCCCGGTCAACACGATGGCGGATCTGCAGAACCGCAAGCTGAACGCGCCGGGCACCTCGGCGAACTGGCTGCGCGACACCGGGGCAACGCCGGTCGACGGGGCGCTGACCACCTATTACACCAACATCCAGACCGGCGTGACCGAAGGCACGCTGTCCTTTGCCTCGGGCATCCTGCCGACGCGGGTCTATGAGGTGGCGCCGGAACTGTCGCGGGTCGGCATCGGGTCGATGTATTTCGGCGGGATCGCGGCCAACAAGGATGTCTTCGACGGTCTGCCCGCCCCGGTGCAGGAGGCGTTCCGCGAGGCGGCGCAGGCCACCTCCAAGGCGCATGGCGATTACGTCGCCGATCTGGCCGCCCGCGCGCTGGAGGAGATGCAGGCCGCTGGCCTGACCGTCCACCAGATGCCGGAGGAGGAAAAGGCCAAATGGGTCAACGGCCTGCCGAACATCGTCGAGCCGTGGCTGGAACAGACCGGCGAGGCGGGCAAGACCGTGCTCAAGGCCTATTTCGCCGCCCTTGAAGAGCGGGGCGCAGAACCGCTGCGCAACTGGGCCGAGGGTCTCTGACCCCTGCCCGTCCCCGGCTTGAACCGACACAGCCCGACCCGAGACGGTCGGGCTGACCCACTCCGCAAGGGCAGGACGTCATGAGCGAAGACACCACCGCCGATTCCGACACCCAGTTCGTCCCGGGCTTTGCCGAGGCGCCGCTGGGAGCGGTGCTGGGCAGCGTCGCCGCCGCCATGTCGGCGGTCGGCACCGCTGCCATCGGCGCGCTGATGCTGCTGATCGTGGGGGATGTGATCGGGCGCAACCTGCTTGACCTGCCCATCACCGGCGTCTCGGAAATCGCGGCCCGCACCGTGGTGGCCATCGTGTTCCTGCAGGTGCCCGCCGCCATCCTGCAGCGGCGGCTCACCCGGGCCGATTTCCTGCTGCGCCGCATCGGGCAAAGCTCCACCTCGGCGGTGGCGCTGCTCGAGATCCTGTTCTGCCTGACCGGGGCGGTGGTCTTTGCCCTGATCGTCTGGGCGTCCTGGCCGAAATTCGCCTCCGCCTGGGCCAGCTCCGAATTCTTCGGGGTGCAGGGGGTCTGGACCATCCCCACTTGGCCATTCCGTGCCATCACCGTGCTGGGGGCGGCCATGGCCACCCTCGCCGCCCTCTACCGGGTCAGCCGGGAACTTGCAGCAATGAAGGCCGCGCAATGACAATCCTGACCATCGGTTTTATCCTGATCGCCGTGCTGGTCGTGCTTGTCCTGATGGGCATGCAGATCGCCTACGCGCTGTTTTCCGTGGCCTTTGTCGGAATCTGGATCATCCGCGACAGCATCGGGCTGGCCTTCCGCATGCTGGAACTGACCGCCTATTCCGGCATTGCCGATTACCTCTTCGCCACCATCCCGCTGTTTGTCCTGATGGGGCTGCTCGTCAGCGTGTCGAATGTCGGGCGTGACACCTTCGCCGTGGCAGAGGACCTGCTGCGGCGCATGATCTGCGGTCTGGGGGTCGCCACCGTTGCCGCCAACACCGTGTTTGCCGCCGTGACCGGCGTCTCCATCGCCTCTGCTGCGGTCTTCACCCGCGTCGCCGTGCCCGAGATGACCCGGCACGGCTACCGCCCGGCCTTTTCGGCGGGCACCGTCGCCGGATCCTCCGTGCTGGGCATGCTGATCCCGCCAAGCCTGCTGCTCATCATCTATGGCGTGCTGGCCGAGGTCTCCATCGGGGGCATGTTCATCGCGGGCATCCTGCCCGGCCTGATGCTGGCGGGCGGCTTTGTCCTCATGCTGATCGGCCTGACGATCGTGGCCCCGGGCTTCGTGCTCAGCGATCCCGAAAGCAGCCGCGCCCGGCGGCTTGACCGCACGATCAAGCGCATGCCGCTCAACGAGATGATCCGCAAGCTGATCCCGATCATCCTGCTTGTGATCCTTGTGCTGGGCGGGCTCTATACCGGGTTCTTCACCCCCACCGAGGCGGGCGGCGTGGGCGCCTTTGGCGCGCTGGTGGTGGCCCTGTCGCGCCGCAGCCTGAACCGGCACAAGCTCTGGCAGGTGATGAAACAGACCGGCGTGATCTCCGTCTCCATCCTGCTGCTGCTGATCGCCGCCTCTTTCTATTCGCGGATGCTGGCCATTGCCGGGCTGCCGACCGCCATCGCCGATCTGGTGTCGCACTCCGGCTTCGGGCCGCTTGGCTTCATGTTCCTTTATGCCACCATCATCCTGCTGATGGGCATGATCCTCGACAGCACGTCGATCCTGCTCATCATGGTGCCCATTGCTGCCCCCATCGCGCAGGGGCTGGGGCTTGATCTGATGCATTTCGGCATCGTCACGGTGCTTGCGGTGGAAATCGGGCTGCTGACCCCGCCCTTCGGCATCTCGGTCTTCACCGTGCACAACACGCTGAACGACCCGGACGTGTCGGTGGAACAGATCTTTGCCGCCACGCTGCCCTTCATCGCGGTGATGCTGCTGGTCCTGATCGCGGTGGCGCTGCTGCCCGCGACGGTCACGGTCTTCCTGTAGCCCCCGCCCGGCCCGCGGCGCCGGGATCCTGCAGGCCAGACCTGCCTGACGGGCGCGCAGGATCCGCGCCCGTCAGGAACCAAGGCACCGGGCGATCTGCGCGCCTGCCGCAACCCGGCGCAAAGGCCGCAAGTACCTCAGGGTCGTTCCCGGACTTGGCCGCCAGATCCCACCGTCTCGGCCTGCGATCCGGGCTCCGGTCGTTCGGGCGCTCCGGACCGGGCAGGCACCGCTGCGGCGGGCACAGGCGCGGCGGCGGGCGTGAAGACCAGATCCGGCAGCACCGTCTCCCATGCCTCGCGCCGCAGGAACTGCGCGAATTTCTCCTCTCCGTCCGAAGCCCGCCAGCGGATAACGGCCCCGACCCTGCCGGAGGACAGGACCACTCCCTGCGGATGCTGCCACGCCTTCGACATCCGTCCCATGACATGGCCGTGCCGGTCGATCAGCAGCCAGCTTGGATCGCGGAACTCCAGCGTCAGCGGGTCGCCGACCTTGCAACGCCGGATCGCGTCGTGGCAGTCGTGCCCGTCGCGCTGCCGACCGGGGAAGGACAGGTCGGAGAATTTCAGATCCGGCAGCTGGTAGACATTCGGCGAGGGCAGGCCCGCCGAGACCTCCGGCGTCACCCTCCGGTGCAGCACCGAAGGCGCCCCGGCTTTGAGCAGCGCATGCTCGCCGCTGGTCATCACGACAAGGCTTTTCCGGGCCCGCGTCATGGCGACATAGAACAGCCTGCGCGGGGCGTCGCGGTCTTCGTTCTTTGACGGCCTGTCCCAGCCTCCGTTCAGGATGACGACGTGATCGAATTCCAGCCCCTTCGCCCGGTGCGCCGTCAGCAGAAGCAGCCCGCGCTGTTCGCCACGGGTGTCGCGGGACCATTCGGCCAGCCACTCGACGATGTCGGGCACAGGCATCGTCTTCGTCTTCAGCTCCCGCGCCAGTTCGGCCACGCCTTCGGCCAGAAGCTCGACCCAGCGGTTGGTCTCCTGCTCGTTGAGGATGGCGATGATGTCCTCGATCCCCAGCAGCGCGCCCTGCCGCCTGCGCAGACCCGCGACCAGCGTCTGGGTTTCCCGCAGCCGCCAGATGTTCGGCAGATCCTCGTTGGCCATCTCGACCTTCAGCCCCTGCGCCTCGGCATAGGACCGGACGGCGCCAAGCCGTTTCCAGTCGCGGGAGATGATGGCGGTGCGGGACCATGACCAGTCCGGATCCAGCCGGGACAGGCGCATCAGTTCATCCACCGCCGCGACCGCTTGCGGGACATCGCCGCCCGGACCGTCAAGCAGCTGCACCCGCCCCTGCGCCACGCTGTCCGCCTGCTCCAGCGCGCCGCCCTCTGGATGCCGGAGACGGTCGGCATTGATCCTGACCTCGTGATCGACCTTCATCCGGTCGGGCGCCGCCGAAATCACCCGGTTCGCAGCCGCGATGACATGGCCCGTTGAGCGGTAATTCTCGACCAGAAAGGCGGGGCGCGCCTTGTAATCCTCTTCGAACTTGCGGATGAAATCGATGGAGGCCCCGTTGAAGGCATAGATGTTCTGGTCGTCGTCGCCCACGGCAAACAGGCTGAGCTTCAGATCCGCATCGTCCAGCGACCGGCCCGCCACCGCAGAGATAAGCTGGTATTCCTCGGGGCCGATATCCTGATACTCGTCGACAAGGATCCAGCGATAGCCTTGGATCAGCGTGTCCCGCTGCGCCTCGGCCTCGGATTTTGACAGCCCCTCCCCCTCCAGCTGCCGGACGGCTTCGGTCACGATGCCATCAAAATCCTCGGTATCGGCGCGCTGCCCCACAAAGCTCGCCCCCACCAGTTTCATGGCAAGCGCGTGGCAGGTCGAAACCGTGACGCCAAGCGCATCATCCCCGACCAGCGCCCGCAGCCGCACGCGGATTTCGGCGGCGGCGTGCCTGTTATAGGCCAGCACCAGAATGCCCTGCGGATCCTCGCGCTTCATGCGCAGAAGATAGGCGATGCGATGAACCAGAACCCGCGTCTTGCCCGAGCCCGGCCCCGCAAGGACAAGCACGTTGGTCCGGTCCCGGTCATCGGTGACGATGTCCTGCTGGACCCTGTTGGCAAGCTGGTCGACAATCGCGGCCCAGGAAGTGCTGGTGGTCTGCCGCCTGACCTCGCGGCCCATGCCCGGCATCCAGCGCTTCATGAACTGCTCCTTGGTGAGCAGGAAGTAATCCTCTGACAGGCGCGCCGCATCGGTCATCGTCCGCAGCCCCGTTTCCGCGTAGGTCGCCATGACATGGGTCTGAAGGGTCTGTTCGGTGTAATGATCCTCCAGCGGGGCAAAATGCGCCTGAGTGAACTGCCCGCCCTTGGCATCAAGGAACACGGTCATGGCAGAGCGAAAGACCGTCAGCCCCTTGCCAAGGGTCAGCACCCCCTGTTCGTGCAGCCACATCAGCGCGCGTTCCAGCAGCTTTGTCATGTCCCGCACGCCGCTGGTTTTCAGGAACGCATCCTGCGTGAGCTGCGCCAGCAGGTCGCCGAGCGTGGTCTCGACCTGCAGATCCTTGCCCCGCGCGCCCTTGTCCAGCCGCCCGGTGAGATAGGTCAGCAGCAGTTCCCCCGCCAGCCACCGCAGCTTCGCCGTCTCGTGAACCGTGCGCCATGGACGCACCAGCGTGACCATCAGCGTGTTGCGGCTGGCCTTGCGCAGAGAGATGTTGCCACGCCCGCCATCCTGCCCCCTGCCGTCCTGAGCGATGCCGCGCACCAGCTTGTCGATGGTGTCGGGGCGGACATCGGGATGGTCCCGATCGCGCAGGCGCTGGCAGGTCTCGGCAAGGTTCAGCGGCAGCGCCGTCCGGTCATCCGCATCCGGCGCCAGATCCTGCATCAGGCCGATCAGGTCGGCCTCCAGCGCGGAGGCCTGCGTCAGCCGCTGCGACGAGGCATTGGCGACGCCCACATGAACAAACACCGTCATCGCCATGTCATTGCGCGCGATGCCGAGCCGTTCCAGGCTCGCCATGGCCTTGGGCAGCGCGCCGGGCGACAGGCCCGACACGCCGCAAAGCTCGTCCGTCGAGATGCCCTCGTCCGGCGGGGCCGACATCAGATGCTCCACGATGCCCAGCAGCTGCCTGCGATGCGTCTGCGTCAGATCCGCCGCCGCAAGCACCGCCTTTGCCTCCTCCAGCGTGCGCACCCGCAGCGAGGACGGAAAGATCTGCACGCGGTTTTCCTCGCGCGACACCAGATGCGCCTCTTCAAGCCAGGAAACCGCCGTCTTCACCCGGGTGTCGTCGGTCGCGCTGTCGCGCTCGAACTCCTGATCCTTCTCGGACCGCACGATCTCGCCGGAGGTGGCCACCACCTTGCCGGTTTTCTTTGTCCGCTCGTCGATCCGCCGCAGCGCCTTCAGGATCGCGCCGATCTCGTGGCGGGCCAGCCGCGAACTGGCGGTCAGGCGGAACTGGCGTTCCACGTCATCGGCGGCAAAAAGCAGGACGCAATGCGCATCCTCCCTGTCCCGGCCCGCGCGCCCGGCCTCCTGCAGGTAATTCTCGAGCGATCCGGGAATATCGGCATGCACGACAAGCCGGATGTCGGGCTTGTCGATCCCCATGCCAAAGGCGTTGGTCGCGGCAATCACCCGCAGCTCGCCAACCCTGAACCGCTCCTGCACCACCTGCTTGTCATCCGCCCCCAGCCCGGCATGGAAATGCGCGGCATCAAGCCCTTGGGATTTCAGGAACTCGGCCACACGCTCCGTCTCCTTGCGGGTGGCGCAGTAGACAACCGCCCCCGACCGTCCCTCGGCGGGCAGATGCGCGCTGATGACGGTCAGCACATCCGACAGCTTGCTGTTCTTGGTCGTCGGGCGGACATCAAAGGCAAGGTTCGTCCGCGTGGCGCCTCCGTCAAGCGGCAGCAGGTCGATGCCTGCCCGCTGCTGGAAATGCGCAAGGATGTCGCTCACCACCTCGGGCTTGGCGGTGGCCGTCAGGCAGATCACCGGCGCCGGATCCTGATCGCCGGAGAATTCCTTGATGAAACGGCCCAGATACCGGTAATCCGGCCTGAAATCATGGCCCCATTTCGAGACGCAATGCGCCTCGTCAATCGCCCACAGCCCGACCTCGCGCTGCGCCAGAACGCTGCGGATCGACGTGCTTCGGAGCTGTTCGGGAGAAATGATGAGGATCCCGGCATCGCCAAGCCGGACCTTGTCCAAGGCGGCCTGACGTTCCGGCATGGACATCATGCCGTTGATCGTGACCGAGCAGGAAATGCCCGCCCGCTCCATGCCCTGCACCTGATCCGCCATCAGCGCAACAAGCGGCGAGATGACAACGGTCAGCGCGCCGGTCTTTTGGAACCGCGACAGTGCGGGCACCTGATAGCATAGCGACTTGCCGGTGCCCGTCGGCAGGATGCCCAGCAGGCTGCGGCCCGACATGGCCTCGTCGACGATGCGTTCCTGCAGGGGCCTGCCCTCGGGATCGACCGGCTTGGGGCGGAAGCTTGGAAAGCCGAACCATTTTTCCAGCGCCCTGACCGGATCGTTCTGCTCTGCGCACCAGCCGCAGCCGGGATCCTTGCAGGAGGTGTCGCGCAGGTGCCTCACGATCAGCGAGGCTTCTCGGAACTGCGCCCGCACCCATGGCGGCATCACCGAATCCCCGCCCGCCACGGTGATCCATGACAGTGCATAGGCCATCGGCCAGCCATTCTGCGGGCTGCTCAGCCGGGTCAGCGTCTGTTCCACCCGCTTTTCACAGGCGCGGCCCTGCAGCATGCGCCGGATCGCCGCTCCTGCCTCGTCGAAGCCGGGACAAGGCTGCCCACGCAGATAGCGGAAGACGGCCTCGAACCCGCCCGCATGGTCCATGCGCGTGGTCAGGTAGTGATAGGCCGCAAGCACGTCCGGCGCATCTGCGGCCAGTGTCGCCAAGGCATCAAGCTGGTTTGCCAGCACCCCGAAGACAAGGCGCGCGTCCAGCTCGGGGTCATTCACATGCCCTGCCGCCAGACGACCGTCCTGATAATGCTTGACCAGATGGTGATAGGGATTGCGCGGAAAGGCGAGCGGGTTCAGCCACAGCGTATCAATTGGCGCCTGCAGGATCTTGGCAAGCCGAGGCCGCGCGGCAATCAGGTGCTGAAGATCATGGCAGAGAATGTTGTGGCCAATCGGATAAGCCACATCGCCAATCTGCGTCTCCAGATCATCCAGAAACGGCCCGGTCAGACGCCCGGTGGATTTCAGCGCCGGACGGTCATCATGGCGCACCGCCGCAATGGCAAATACCTTTGCCTCGCCGGGATCCACTTCAAGATCGATCGACAGGCATTTGTCCAAAATCTGTTCGTGACGCTTTTCCATCGGACTATGGATAGCGAAGTCAACAGGGGGAACAATGCCCTTTGCTTTTCAACCGCATCAGAAGATAGCGGCCAGCCTCCGTCCGGAGCGCCCGGCTTTGCTGGAAATATCTGGCTCAATACGCTCGGAAAAGCCAAAAGCCATTGCAGGCTATTGCCGCCTTGACCCAAACGAACAGGCCGCCGGGCGAACCGGCGGCCTGTCCTTGATGTTGCTGCGGCAGGGTCAGACCTTGCCGCGGGCGCTTGCAAAGATGCAGATCAGCGTGATCGCGGCGGCGGCGCAGATGTAATAGCCGACATAGGCCAGCCCGTAGCTCGCCTGCAGCCAAGTGGCGATATAGGGCGCCAGCGAGGCGCCGAAGATGCCCGCGAAGTTGAAGGTGATCGACGAGCCGGTATAGCGCACCCGCGTCGGGAAGGGCGCGGCCAGCGCCGTGCCGATCAGCCCGTAGGTCAGGCCCATCAGCGCCATGCCCAGCGTGACAAAGCCAAGGATGCGCATCTCGTCCGCCACCATCAGCACCGGCACGAGGAAGGAGAACGCCCCGATCAGCACCGTGGTCAGCGTCAGGATCAGCCGCCGTCCGAAACGTTCGGCCAGAATCCCCGCCAGCGGGATGAAGGCGCCGAACACGACCGAGCCCCAGATCTGGATCGCCAGCGCGTCGGTGAAGGGGATCTGCACCACCTTCACGTTATAGCTCAGCAGATAGGCGGTGCAGATGTAGAACAGCACGAAGGTCGCCAGCGCCACGAAGGTGCCCAGCACGATCGACACCTTGTGGTTGCGGAACAACTCGACCACGGGCACGGCCACCCGTTCCTCGTTGTCGATGGCCTTCTGGAAATCCGGCGTCTCGGTGATCGACAGCCGCACCCACAGCCCCACCACGATCAGCAGGATCGAGGCGATGAAGGGAATCCGCCAGCCCCAGCTCAGCAGCGCCTCCTGCGGCATGAACTGCAGCAGGATCCAGAACAGCCCCGAAGACAGGAACAGCCCTGCGGGCGCCCCAAGCTGCGGGAACATGCCATACCAGTTCTTCTTGCCCTCGGGGGCGTTTTCGGTGGCCATCAGCACCGCCCCGCCCCATTCGCCGCCCAGACCGAAGCCCTGCCCGAAGCGGCAGAGCGCCAGCAGCAGCGGGGCCACCACGCCGATCTGGTCGTAGGTGGGCAGAAGGCCGATGATGACGGTGGAAATGCCCATGGTCAGCAGCGCCGCCACCAGCGTGGCCTTGCGCCCGACCCGGTCACCGAAATGGCCAAAGACCACAGCCCCCAGAGGCCGCGCAAAAAACGCGATGGAGAAGGTGGCGAAGGACGCCAGAAGCGCCGTCATCGGATCGGCGCCGGGGAAGAACAGCGCCGGAAACACCAGCACGGCGGCGGTGGCATAGACGTAGAAATCGAAGAATTCGATGGTGGTGCCCACGAGGCTCGCGGTCAGCACCTTGGCGGGGGAGTTCAGCACCGGCGCCGCCTTCTGCGGCGACGCTCCCGTGCTGGCGGTCGAAAGGGACATTTTCTTGCTTCTTCTGTTGCGGTCAGAGCGTGTTTGTTTCCAGAGCACGCGGCCTAACGCAAAGACCCGACAGAAAACAGCCGCGGACCCGACCGTTTATGTCAGGCCCGCCATGCAGAATATGCATCCCTTGCCGGATTATTCGGGCGCGCCCGGCTCCGCCTCCAGCGCGTAGCGCTTGAACAGCCCCGACTGCAGCAGGAAGAACACGAAGACCCCGGCGGGCAGGCCGAAGGTCTTGAAATAGACCCATGTCTCGGTGCTGAGCGTGCGCCAGACGATCTCGTTCAGCAGCGCCAGACCAAAGAAGAACGCCGTCACCCGCTTGGTCAGGATCATCCAGCCGTCGTGCTGCAGGGGCATCATGCCCTCCATGACCGAGCGCAGCCAGCTTTCCCCGCGCAGAAGCCCCGCCAGCAGCGCCGTGCCGAACAGCAGATAGATCAGCGTCGGCTTCATCTTGAAGAAGCGCTCGTCATTGAGCCAGACCGACAGGCCGCCAAACACCACGATCAGCACGGCGGTGACGATCTGCATGCGGCTCAGATGGCCGGTCAGCCGCCACAGCAGCCCGGTGCAGGCCAGCATCACCGGAATGAAACCCGCCGTGACCACGATGAAGCCCTCATAGGCGCGGCCCGCGATCAGGAAACTTTCGTCCTTCAGCAGCAGATAGGCCACGAAGAACCCCAGCACGGGGCCGAACTCCAGCGCCGATTTGAGGAATGGATTGATCTGCCGCTCTGCCATGGGGGTCTCCTTCTGCCGCGGCAGAGATAACCCCCCGCGCGGCCCGGCTCAATGGCGGAACATCCAAGGTGCCGGGTTGTTTATCCTGATCCACGTACAGGGACCATCATGATCGAAGAAATCCTCAACGAATTCCGCCATACCTTTTCGGCCGTCCCCGCCCCGGCGGCGCTGGCGCGGCTCTTGGCCGCCATCGTGCTGGGCGGCGCCATCGGGCTGGAGCGTGAGCGGCAGGAAAAGCCCGCAGGCCTGCGCACCCATATCCTTGTCTCCGTCGCCGCCTGCCTGTTTGTCATTCTGGGGCTGGAACTGGCGGCGCTGGATTTTGGCGGCGCGGGCGAACAGCGCAACGATCCGCTGCGCATGATCGAGGCGGTGACGGCGGGCGTCGCCTTTCTGGCGGCGGGCATCATCATCACTTCGGGGGGACGGGTGCGCAACATCACCACCGGCGCCTCGCTCTGGCTGGCGGGCGCGGTGGGGCTGGGCTGTGGCGCGGGGCAGATGCCGCTGGCCGCGATGACCACGGTGATCGTGGTCATCGTGCTGTGGCTGCTGCGCATCGCCGAAGACCGGTTCGGCTGGGATTCCGACGATTCCTAGTCGCGCGCGGCCCCGGTCAGCGCGGCGGCAAATTCCTCGGGATCGAAGGGCTGCAGATCGTCGATCTGTTCGCCCACACCGATGGCATGGATCGGCAGGCCGAACTTGTCAGCCAGCGCCACCAGCACCCCGCCGCGTGCCGTGCCGTCAAGCTTGGTCATCACCAGCCCCGACACATCTGCCACCTGCCGGAAAATCTCCACCTGCCGCAGCGCGTTCTGGCCGGTGGTCGCATCCAGCACCAGCAGGGTGTTGTGCGGCGCGTCGGGATCCTTCTTGCGGATGACGCGCACGATCTTGGCCAGCTCCTCCATCAGGTCGGCGCGGTTCTGCAGCCGACCGGCGGTGTCGATCATCAGCAGATCGGCGCCTTCGGCCTGCGCGCGGGTCATCGCGTCAAAGGCAAGGCTGGCGGGGTCGGATCCTTCGGGCGCGGTCATCACCGGCACCCCGGCACGGTCGCCCCAGATCTGCAGCTGCTCCACCGCCGCCGCGCGGAAGGTGTCGCCCGCAGCGATCACCACCGATTTTCCAGCACCCCGGAACTGGCTGGCAAGCTTGCCGATCGTGGTGGTCTTGCCGGAGCCATTGACACCCACCACCAGCACCACTTGCGGTTTGTTGGCATAAAGCGGCAGCGGACGCGCCACCGGTTCCATGATGCGGGCGATCTCGGCGGCCAGCGCCGATTTGATCTCGTCCACCGACACGCGCTTGCCATGGCGGCCCTCGGCGATGTTGGCGGTGACCCGCAGCGCCGTATCCACGCCCATATCGGCGGCGATCAGCAGCTCTTCAAGGCTTTCCAGCATCGCGTCATCAAGCACGCGGCGCACCACCGGCTGCGCGCTGTCGCGGCCAAAAAGCCGCCCCATCAGCCCGCCCCGGCGCGGCTCTGACAGCTCCTCCGTGGGCGGTTCGGGGATTTCCAGCGGCACCGGGCGCGGCGCGGGATCGCGCGGCGCGGGCATGCCCGCAGGGGGCGGCGCGGGCATGGGATCGCGCGGCGCCGGGGCCTGCGGGCTTTCCACCGGATCAGCGGGGGGCATCGGATGCTCCACCGGCGGCGCCGGGGGCAGCTCTGTCGGCGCCTGCGGCACCTCGCGCACGGGCGCCGGCACCTCGTCGGGGCGCGGCGGCAGTTCGGTGGGCGTGGGCGGGGCGGCGGGGGTGCGCTCGGGCGCCTCCTCACTGCCGCCTTCGGTGACGATGGCATCCAGACCTTCCTCCAGTCTGGAGGAGGATTTGAAAAGCTTGCTCTTGAGCTTGCCGAAGAAGGACATGGGATACCTTTCGCTGCCGCTCCCTTCACCTAATACGCAAGGGCGGCGCTGAAAAGTCCGAGTTGACCGGAGCGCCGCGCCCCCGCATGGATGGCATATGTGGCGCCGTCTCGTGATCCTTGTGTTTGTGCTGATGCAGGCGGCGCCGCTGCGCGCGGATGCGCTGCCGCATTGGGCCGAACCGGGCACGCTCTGTTCGCCCGGCGCCTTTGGTCCGGTGCACTGCATCCGGCCCTCGCAGGTGGTGCATGACACCTGCCACGCGATCGGGGCGCTGGCGCGTCATCACGGGCTCGATCCCGCGTTCTTCGCCCGGCTGCTCTGGCAGGAAAGCCGCTTTGATCCACACGCGGTCAGCCCCGCCAATGCGCAGGGCATCGCGCAGTTCATCCCCTCCACCGCCGCGCTGCGCGGGCTTGCCGATCCGTTCAACCCCGCCGAGGCGCTGGAATATTCCGCCGAATATCTGGGCGAACTGGTGCGGCGCTACGGCAATCCCGGCCTTGCCGCCGTCGCCTATAACGGCGGCGAGGGCCGCGCCGACGGGCTGGTGGCGGGCTCGGGCGGGCTGGCGCGCGAAACCGTCGATTACGTGCGCATCATCACCGGACTGCCTGCCGAGATCTGGCGCGACGCCCCGCCCGAGACGCCGGATTTTGCGCTGCAGCCCGATCTGCCCTTCGCGCAGGCCTGTCACGATCTGGCCCGCAACCGCCGCCTGACCGCCTATCCCGACGCGCCGCCACCGCGCAAGCCATGGGGCATCCAGATGGCGTTTGGCACCACGCAGGACCGCGCGCTGGCGCAGTTCCGCGCGCGCGCCCGCAGCTGTTCGGCGCTGGTGGGGTCAGAGGATCCGGATCTGATCTGGCAGAAAAGCCGCGCCAGCCCGGCGGGCGGCTACTGGATGGCCCGTCTGGGCCGCGACGGGCGCGACGAGGCATGGCGGCTCTGCACCCGGCTGAAGGCGCAGGGCTGCGTCTGCGCGGTCTATCGCAATGACTAGCCCGTCACCCTGCCTTAACCGGACCGGGCGCAGACTGTCCGCAGCCCCCGCCAGCAGGAGCCCCGCGCCATGATCCGCTTTGCCACGGCCACGCTGCTGGCGACCGCCCTGCTGGCGGCGGCGCTGATCCATGGCGGCGCCGCTCTGGCCGGTCTGGCGCTGGCCTATATCACCGTGCTGACATGGGCGCTGGATCATGTAGCAGCGCTCGCCGCCCCCGATCTGCCCGAGGCGGAGTTTCCCGCAGGCGACGGGCTGGCGCTGCTGCTGGGTCTTGCCCATCTGCCGCTGCTGTATGGCGGGGTCGCGGTGCTGGCCAGCCCCGAGACCCCGGCACTGACCCGCGGGCTGCTGTTTCTGGCGCTGGGGCTCTATCTGGGGCAGGTCAGCAATTCCGTCGCCCATGAGCTGATCCACCGCCCCGGACGCGGGCTGCGCCGTTTGGGCACGCTGGTCTTTGTCTCGCTGCTGTTCGGGCATCACGTCTCGGCGCATCTGCGGGTGCATCACGTCCATGCCGCGACGCCGCGTGATCCCAACTCCGCGCCGCTGGGGCAAAGCTGGTACCGCTTCGCCCCGCGCGCCTGGATCGGATCGTTTCGCGCGGGCTATCGCGCCGAACAGCGCCTGCGCGCCGCAGGCGCGGGCGGGCTGCATCCTTACGCGCTCTATCTGGGCGGCGGGCTGGCCTCGCTGGTCCTCGCGGCGGGGCTGGGCGGCGGGGGCGGGGTTCTGGCGCTGCTGGCGCTTGGCGCCTATGCGCAGGCGCAGCTGCTGCTGTCGGATTACGTGCAGCATTACGGGCTGCGGCGGCGGCAGCTTGCCCCGGGCCGCTACGCCCCGGTGGGGCCCGCACATAGCTGGAACGCGCCGCAGGGCTGGTCGGCAGCGCTCATGGTCAACGCACCGCGCCATTCGGACCACCACACCAGCCCCGCCCGCGCCTATCCCGGGCTGCGGCTCGACCGGCAGACCATGCCGGTCCTGCCCTATGCGCTGCCGGTGATGGCGGTGATTGCCCTGATCCCGCCGCTCTGGCGCCGCCTGATGGACCGCCGCGCCCGCGCCCTGCGCCCGGACGGGCCGCAGGGCGCAGGCCCCGGATCTGGCTGAAAGGCTGGCTGAAAGGCTGGCTGAAAGGCTGGCTGAAAGGCTGGCTGAAAGGCTGGCTGAAAGGCTGGCTGAAAGGCTGGCTGAAAGGCTGGCTGAAAGGCTGGCTGAAAGGCTGGCTGAAAGGCTGGCTGAAAGGCTGGCTGAAAGGCTGGCTGAAAGGCTGGCTGAAAGGCTGGCTGAAAGGCTGGCTGAAAGGCTGGCTGAAAGGCTGGCTGAAAGGCTGGCTGAAAGGCTGGCTGAAAGGCTGGCTGAAAGGCTGGCTGAAAGGCTGGCTGAAAGGCTGGCTGAAAGGCTGGCTGAAAGGCTGGCTGAAAGGCTGGCTGAAAGGCTGGCTGAAAGGCTGGCTGAAAGGCTGGCTGAAAGGCTGGCTGAAAGGCTGGCTGAAAGGCTGGCTGAAAGGCTGGCTGAAAGGCTGGCTGAAAGGCTGGCTGAAAGGCTGGCTGAAAGGCTGGCTGAAAGGCTGGCTGAAAGGCTGGCTGAAAGGCTGGCTGAAAGGCTGGCTGAAAGGCTGGCTGAAAGGCTGGCTGAAAGGCTGGCTGAAAGGCTGGCTGAAAGGCTGGCTGAAAGGCTGGCTGAAAGGCTGGCTGAAAGGCTGGCTGAAAGGCTGGCTGAAAGGCTGGCTGAAAGGCTGGCTGAAAGGCTGGCTGAAAGGCTGGCTGAAAGGCTGGCTGAAAGGCTGGCTGAAAGGCTGGCTGAAAGGCTGGCTGAAAGGCTGGCTGAAAGGCTGGCTGAAAGGCTGGCTGAAAGGCTGGCTGAAAGGCTGGCTGAAAGGCTGGCTGAAAGGCTGGCTGAAAGGCTGGCTGAAAGGCTGGCTGAAAGGCTGGCTGAAAGGCTGGCTGAAAGGCTGGCTGAAAGGCTGGCTGAAAGGCTGGCTTCCGGAGCGTCCAGTCATGGCTGGCGAGCTGGCGGCGCCCGATCCGGGCGCAGGGCTGGCTTGCTGGCGTCTGACACCACTGCTAGACCTTCTCGCGCAGCAGGTCAATTTAATTCTTGCAAATCAAATAGTTGACTAAATTTGTCATCATCTCGACCGACCACCTGCCGCGGAAACCGCCGCCACCACCGCAACAGGGCTTTTCCCGCGCGCCAAGCTCTGCCATGGTCGCCGCATGCGCGCATTCCTGATCCCGGCCCTTCTGGCCCTCGCCGCCCTGCCCCTGGCCTCCCGCGCCGACGAACCGCTCGCGGCGCCGGAGTTCGAAGCCTATGTGCAGGGCAAGACGCTGTATTTCGGTCTGGGCGGCCAGCCCTACGGCGCCGAGGAATACCTGCCTGACCGCCATGTGCGCTGGTCCTTCCTTGACGGGCGCTGCAAGGACGGGCGCTGGTACGAAGAGGCGGGCATGATCTGTTTCGTCTACGAAGACACCTCCATCCCGCAATGCTGGAGCTTCTTCCGCGAAGGCAACGGGCTGCGCGCCGTCTTCGAGAACGACCCCGCCAGCACCGTGCTTTACGAAGCGCGGCAGAGCGATGAGCCCATGATCTGCATGGGCCCCGACGTCGGCGTCTGACCGGATCCTGCGCTTCCAGCGGCCCCAAATATCCCGGGGGAGTCCGCCCCCGGCGGACGGGGGCAGAGCCCCCTGCCTGCCCTTCCCGGCCCGCCACCACCCAGGCAGGCCTTCCGGCGCACTCAGAACAGGCTGCCCTGTTCGGGGGGCTTTGCCGACCTGCGCGCGGACTTGACCCCGACCGTGCCGCCGCCTGCCTTGACCCGGCCATCGGCAAATTCGATCTCCAGCACCGCCGCCGCCTGCGCCTCGGCCTGACGGGTCAGCACCTGACCGTCCTCGCCGCGCACCACCGCATAGCCGCGCGCCAGCGTGCCCTTGTAGCTCAGCGTCTGCAGCAGCCGCTCCAGCCCCGCCAGCCGGTCACGCGGCATGGCGATGCGCCGCGCCCCAGCCTCGGCCAGCCGCTCTGCCAGCACCTCCAGCCGCGCGCGCCCCTGCGTCAGGTCGCGCTGGATCGGACGCAGGCTCAGCCGGTCGGCCCGCCGCCCCAGCGCCTCGCCCCGCAGCGCCAGCAGCCGCGTCAGCAGCCCCGGACGCAGCGCCCCCGCCGGCCCAGAAAGCGCCAGACGCCGCCGGTCGACGCCACGGATCAGCGCCTGCGGCAGCCGGTCCGCCAGCAGGTCAAGACGCTGACGCGGCCCTTCCAGCAGGGTCTCCGCCCGGGGCATCACCCGCACGAGATCGCGCAGGCGCTGGCCGCGCACCTCCAGCCGCTGGCCCTGTGCCCGGGTCAGGCGCGACTGCGCCTCCGCCACCCGCGCCAGCAGATCCATGCGCACCGGCACCGCCATTTCCGCCGCCGCTGTCGGCGTCGGCGCCCGGCGGTCCGACACGAAATCGATCAGCGTGGTGTCGGTCTCATGCCCCACCGCCGAAATCAGCGGGATCGCCGAAGCCGCGGCGGCCCGCGCCACGCTTTCCTCGTTGAACCCCCACAGATCCTCCACCGACCCGCCGCCGCGCGCGACGATCAGCAGGTCGGGCCGCGGCAGCGCGCCGCCCGGGCGCAGCCGGTTGAAGCCTTCGATGGCGCGCACCACCTCGGGGGCGCAGTTCTGCCCCTGCACCGCCACCGGCCAGATCAGCACCTTGCGCGGGAACCGGTCGCGCAGCCGGTGCAGGATGTCGCGGATCACCGCCCCCGTGGGCGAGGTGATGACCCCGATCACCTCGGGCAGAAACGGCAGCGGCCGCTTGCGGGACGGATCGAACAGCCCTTCGGCCTGCAGCAGCGCCTTGCGCTTTTCCAGCATGGCCATCAGCGCGCCCAGACCGGCGGGCCGCATGTCCTCGATGATGATCTGGTAACGGGACTGGCCGGGATAGGTGGTCAGCCGCCCGGTGACGATGACCTCCATCCCTTCCTCGGGCTGCACCTCCAGCCGCTGCGCCACGCCGCGCCAGATGATGCCGGACATGACGGCGCTGTCATCCTTCAGGTCCAGATAGACATGGCCGGATTTGGGGAGCGAGATGCGGCCCAGCTCGCCCCGCACCCGGACAAAGGAAAATTCGCCCTCGATCACCTTCTTGACCGCCCCGGACAGTTCCGAGACGGTGAATTCCGGCGTGTTGCCCGTCTCTGCGGGCTCGAATAGATCGGACATGCGCGCTCGCTTGCTCTTGGCCTCGCCCGACCTTAGAACGCGCGGCAACAAAGGCCAAGGCGGGAGAGCCCTCATGAACATCCTCATCCTCGGCGGTGGCGGGCGCGAACACGCCCTCGCCTGGGCCGTGCTGCAGAATCCCAAATGCGGCAAACTGATCGTGGCGCCGGGCAATGCGGGCATCGCGCAGATCGCGGAATGCGCCAGCCTCGACATCGAGGATGGCGGCACCGTGGCGGAATTCGCCGAAAGCCAGTCCATCGATCTGGTCATCATCGGACCGGAGGCGCCGCTCGCCGCAGGGGTGGCCGACCGGCTGCGCGAGGCAGGGCTGCTGGTCTTCGGCCCCAGTCAGGCAGCGGCCCGGCTTGAAGCCTCCAAGGCCTTCACCAAGGAAATCTGCGCCGCCGTGGGCGCCCCCACCGCAGGCTATGGCCATTTCACCGAGGCCGAAGCCGCCCGCGCCCATGTGCGCCAGACCGGGGCACCGATCGTCATCAAGGCTGACGGGCTGGCCGCAGGCAAGGGCGTGATCATCGCCGAAACCGTGGCCGAGGCCGAGGCCGCGATCGACGACATGTTCGGCGGCGCCTTTGGCGGCGCGGGCGCCGAGGTGGTGATCGAGGAGTTCATGACCGGCGAAGAAGCCTCGTTCTTCGTGCTGGTCGATGGCGAGACGGTGCTGCCCATCGGCACGGCGCAGGATCACAAGCGGGTGGGCGACGGCGATACCGGCCCCAATACCGGCGGCATGGGCGCCTATTCCCCCGCCCCGGTGCTGAGCGACGCGGTGGCGCAGCGCGCGCTGGACGAGATCGTGAAACCCACCATGGCCGAGATGGCGCGCCGCGGCATGCCCTATCAGGGCGTGCTTTATGCCGGGCTGATGATCAAGGATGGCGCGCCGAGGCTGGTGGAATACAACGTGCGCTTCGGCGATCCGGAATGTCAGGTGCTGATGATGCGGCTTGGCGGACAGGTGCTGGATCTGATCGTGGCCTGCGCCGAAGGACGGCTGGAGGAGGCCGGGGTCACATGGGCCGAAGATCACGCGCTGACCGTGGTGCTGGCCGCACGAGGCTATCCCGGGGCTTACGCCAAGGGCACCAAGATCCGGGGGCTGGACAGCCTGCCCGAGGACAGTTTCCAGCAGATGTTCCATGCGGGCACCGTGATGCGCGAGGGGCGCATGCTGGCCAATGGCGGGCGGGTGCTGAACGCCACGGCCCGCGGCGCGACGCTGGCCGAGGCACAGGCCCGCGCCTATGCGCTGGCCGATGCGCTGGACTGGCCGGAGGGCTTCTGCCGCCGCGATATCGGCTGGCGCGCGCTCTGACCTCGACCACCCCCGCAGGACGCAGATCAGGCAGGACAGCGGGGCGCCAGACCCCGTTCCCGGGGGCGATGCGCGCATCGCCCCCCTTCTGACGTCACGCGGCGGACGGGGGCAGCGGGGGCTCTGCCCCCGTCCGCTGACGCGGACTCCCCCGGGATATTTGGGGCCGCTGGAAGCGCATGTCTCGGCGCGGGAGCCGCAATGCGCCACCTGCGGGCACAAAATGGGCGGCTTTCGTGTTCAAAAACCAAGCGGCCTCCGCAAGGGAGGCCGCTTTTTCTGTCTTGGGAGACCGGTCAGGCGGATTTGGGGCTGTTCGAGCCGATGAACCATGCGTCCTTGTCGGCGGCGCGGATCACTTCGGTGAAAAGATCGGCGGTGCCCTCGTCACCGGCCTCGTCGGCGGCCTCGATCGCTTCGCGCAGATTGGTGCTGTAGGCGCCGAAGCGGTCCACAAGCGCTGCGATGTGATCGTCGATCTCGGTGATGTCGGTGGGATAGGGCTCCAGCCCGCTGGCCTTGGCGGCGACCTCCACGGTGCCCTGCGCCAGACCGCCGAGGATCGCGGCGCGTTCGGCCATCAGGTCGGCGCCGTCGCGCAGGTGGTCCGCCACATCGTCCAGCAGCTCATGCACCCCGATGAATCCGCGCCCCTTGAGGTTCCAATGCGCCTGCTTCACCGCGTTGGTCAGCGCGATGGTGTCGGCAAGGCGCGCGTTGAGCACCCCCACCATGTCCTTGCGGGCGTTTTCCTTGAGATAGGGGACAAAACTCTGCGGCATGAATCTCTCCTGTGATGCAATCCGGTCCCGGTCGGGACCGTTCTGACCCCCAAACGCAGCCAAGGCGGCGCGGGTTCCCTCAGCCCGGGGTCAGGATGCCGCTTTCCGTCACGATCAGATCCAGCGGCGCATCGGTGGGCTCCAGCGGCAGATGATCCGCCTCCTGCGCCGCATAGGCAAAGCCGAGCGCCAGCACCGGGCCGTTCCTGCGCAGCGCGTCCAGCGTGCGGTCGTAAAAGCCGCCGCCATAGCCCAGCCGGGCCCCCGCGCGGGTGAAGGCCAGTAGCGGCACGATGAGGATTTCCGGGGTCAGAACCTCGGGCCGGGCCGGGATGCGGGCGCCATAGGGGCCCTCGACCAGCGGCATGTCGGGCTCCCACCGGGCAAAGCGCAGCGGCTGGCCGGGGGCCTCGATCACCGGGATGGCGACGGGGCCATGGGCTGCGGCCTCGGCCATGGCGGGCAGCGGGTCAATCTCCGTCCGGATCGGCATATAGCCCGCCAGCGGCACGCCGCGATAGCCTGCGAGGAGCGAGGAAAGCATCCCCGCCGCCTGCCCCGCATCGGCGGCATGGGCCGCCGCGCGGCGGGCGGCGGCGGCGCGGCGCGCGCGGGCCTTGATCGCGGCCAGATCGGTCACAGCAGCACCAGAACGGCGAGGCCCAGAAAGGCGAAGAAGCCCACCACATCGGTCACCGTGGTCACGAAGGCCCCCGAGGCCAGCGCCGGATCGACGCGCAGCTTGTCGAGCACGACCGGCACCACGATCCCCGCCAGCCCCGCCACCACAAGGTTGATGACCATGGCCGCCGCGATCACGCCCCCCAGCGCGGGCGAGCCGAACCAGAAGATGCCCACCAGCCCCATGACCAGCGCGAAGGCCAGCCCGTTGACCAGCCCCACCATCACCTCGCGCCCGATCACCCGCCAGACGTTCGATCCGGTCAGGTCGCGCGTGGCCAGCGCCCGCACCGCCACGGTCAGCGCCTGCGTCCCGGCATTGCCGCCCATGGAGGCCACGATGGGCATCAGCACCGCCAGCGCCACCACCTGCGTGATCGCCGCCTCGAACTGCGCGATGACCAGCGAGGCCAGCACCGCCGTCACCAGATTGACCGCCAGCCACGGAAAACGCTGCCGGGTGGTTTCCAGCACGCTGTCCGACAGGCGGCTTTCCTCGCCCACCCCGGCCAGACGCAGGATGTCTTCCTCGTGCTCCTCGTCGAGCACCGCCATGGCGTCGTCGATGGTGATCACCCCCACCAGCCGGTCGTTTTCATCCACCACCGGGGCCGAGATCAGGTGATACTGGTTGAAGGCATAGGCCACTTCGGATTCGGGCCGGGTCACCGGGATGACATGGAAGGTCTCTTCCAGCAGCGAGGCCAGCGCCACCTCGCGGCGCGAGGACATGAGCTTGCCCAGCGTCACATTGCCCACCGGGCGCAGTTTCGGATCCACCAGCACGATGTGGTAGAACTGTTCGGGCAGATCCTCGGTGCGGCGCAGATAGTCGATGGCCTCGCCCACGGTCCAGTGCTCCGGGGCCATCACCACCTCGCGCTGCATCAGGCGGCCTGCGGAATATTCCGGATAGGTCAGCGACTGTTCGACGGCGACACGGTCGCTGTCTTCGAGCACATCCAGAATCGCTTCCTGCTGCGCCTCGTCCAGATCCTCCAGCAGGTCGACCACGTCATCCGAATCAAGCTCGCGCACCGCATCGGCCAGAACCTCGGGGTTCAGGGTGCGGATCACCTCCTCGCGGATCGACTCGTCGAGTTCGGTCAGGATCTCGCCGTCGAACTCCCGGTCATAAAGCTTGATCAGCCGCATCCGGTCGAAGGCGTTGATCTGTTCCAGAAGGTCGGCGATGTCGGCGGGGTGCAGCGGCTCCATCAGCTCGATCAGACGCAGGCGGTCGCCCACATCCACGGCATACAGGATCGCCGTCACCACCTTGCGTTCAAGCGGGTTGGTCGTGTCCTCGCGCGCGTCGTCATCCGCCGTGGTGCCGGTGTGATCGGTCATGCCCTGCCCCGTTGCCTCTGGTTCCGGCCAAATCTAGGGGATCACGGGATAAAGCAACAGGGCGCATTGCGGTAGGCGGTGCGGCGCTGCATCTTCGGCACAGAAGAGGGACCATATATGACCGACATGCTGCATCTGGGACAGACGCTGAGCTTCGCAGGCTCGCCCTTCGATCTGGGGCCGGAGGCCGTGCGCCATGACCGCCATGGCGCGCTGCTGGTCTCGGGCGGGCGCATCGCCGCCATGGGCGCCGCCGACACCCTGCGCGCGGCGCATCCGCAGGTGCCCGTGATGGATCACGGCACGGCGCTGATCGTGCCGGGGTTTGTCGATGCCCATACGCATTACCCGCAGACCGGCATGATCGCGAGCTGGGGCAAGCGGCTGATCGACTGGCTCAACGACTACACCTTCCCGACCGAGGCGCGGTTTGCCGATCCCGCCCATGCCGCCGAGGTGGCGGGGCGCTATCTGGATCTGCTGCTGGCGCATGGCACCACCTCGGTCTGTTCCTACTGCACGATCCACCCCGCCTCGGTGGAGGCGCTGTTTCAGGCCGCCGAGGCGCGCGGGATGCGGGTGTTTGCGGGCAAGACCTGCATGGACCGCGACACCGCCCCCGCCTTCCTGCGCGACAGCGCGCAGTCCGCCTATGACGACAGCGCGGCGCTGCTGGCGCGCTGGCACGGCAAGGGGCGGGCGGAATATGTCATCACGCCGCGATTCTCGCCCACCTCGACCCCAGCCCAGCTGGAGGCGCTGGGGGCGCTCTGGGCCGAACATCCCGGCTGCCTGATGCAGACGCATCTGTCGGAACAGACCGACGAGATTGCATGGGTGCGCGGGCTTTACCCGCAGGCGCGGGATTATCTGGATACTTACGAGGCGCATGGGCTGCTGGGGCCGCGCGGGCTTTATGGTCATGCCATCCATCTGGAGCCGCGCGAACGCGACCGGCTGCGCGAGGTGGGCGCGGCGCTGGTGCACTGCCCCACCTCCAACACCTTCATCGGGTCGGGGCTTTTTGACATGGACGGGCTGACGCGTGCGGGTCTGCGGGTGGGGCTTGCCACCGATACCGGGGGCGGCTCGTCCTTTTCCATGCTGCGCACCATGGCCGCCGCCTATGAGGTGGCGCAGCTGCGCCACCGCGCGCTGCATCCGGCGGAACTGCTATGGCTTGCGACCCAAGGATCGGCCCGCGCGTTGGGGGCCGAAGACCGGATCGGCAATCTGGCCCCCGGGCTGGAGGCGGATTTCACCGTGCTTGACCTGGCCTCCACCCCCGCCATCGCGCAGCGCGTGGCCGAGGCGGAAAGCCTGTGGGAGGTGCTGTTTCCGACCATCATGATGGGGGATGACCGCGCCATCCGCGCCACCTGGGTGGCGGGGCGGCAGGCGCGTTAGCGCGGCTTGCCCAGCACCAGCGTCCAGTATTGCCCCACCTGCGCCAGACCAAAATCGCGCAGGTCGGGCCGCAGCATCGCCTGCCGGTGCGAAGGCGATTTTTCCCAAAGCTCCATGGCGCTGTCGATGCCGAATGGCGTCATGGCAAGGTTTTCGGCCACATGCGAATAGGTGTAGCCCGCGCGCTTCGCCCTGTCGCCAACGCGGCTGCCATCGCTGCCCTGATGCGCCATGCGCCCGGTGCGGGCCATGTCGCGCGACTGCACCTCTGCCGCCTGCTGCAGACGCGGGTTGCGGTGCAGGGGCGACAGGCCGCGCGCCTGACGCCAGCTGTTCAGCGCCTGTGCCGCGGCCTTGGGGCTGGTCTGGGTGATCCGGTCCGGCGCCGGGCGCAGTTCGGAAATGGAGGCGTCGCCCGACTGGGCCAGCCGGACATCGCCGCGCGTGTCGGCGCAGGCAGCCCCCGTCAGCAGCAGGGAACAGAGGACAAGAGCGGCTCGCATGGCATTTCTCCTTTGGCACCGCTCCCTAACCTGCACCGCGACGCGGCTTCGGCAAGGGGCGGCGCCCCGGATCAGCGGGCGCCCGCCACCACCATCGCCCAGTAATTGCCCGACTGCGCCAGCCCGTATTCGCGCACCCGGGGCATCAGCATATTGGCGCGGTGCGGCGGCGAGTCGATCCAGATGCGCATCGCCGCGTCCAGCCCGCCCCGGGTGACGGCGATGTTTTCCGCCCCCGCCCGCAGCCGGTAGCCGCTGCGCTGGATGCGGTCGCCGATGCTGCTGCCATCGCTGCCGGTATGGGTCATCTCGCCCCGCGCCGCCATGTCCCGCGCATGGGCGGCGGCCACCTCCTGCAGCACCGGCGAAAAGCTCAGCGGTGCCATGCCGTTTTCCGCGCGAAAGGCGTTAAGCCGGGCGCCGCGTGCGTCCTCCACAAAGGTCTCCGGCGCGGTGCTGCCCGAGGATGAGGGCAGCGGCACCGGCACGCAGGCAGGCGCAAACAGCAGCAAAAACGGCAGGCAGAGTCTGGCAACAAACATCAGGAATGACCTCCAATCTTTTGATTTTCTTCAAAATTCCGAAAGCGTGCGCGCAAGGCGGTTCTGTCGCGCAACCACCGTGGGCAGATCCAGCGTCGTGATCTGCCCGTCGCGCACCACCTGCCGTCCCTCGACGAACAGGTGCCGCACCTTCTGCGGCCCCGCCAGCAGCAGCGCCGCCGGATCCCAGCTGCCCGCGCTTTCGATGCTGCTGACATCCCACAGCGCCAGATCGGCGCGCATCCCCACCGCCACCTGACCGCAGTCATGGCGGCCCAGCACCTCGGCCCCGCCGCGCGTGGCCAGCCGCAGCGCCGCACGCGCGCTCATGGCATCCGCGCCCTGCGCCACGCGCTGCAGCAGCAGAGCCTGCCGCGCCTCGGCGATCAGGTTGCCCATGTCATTGCTGGCCGACCCGTCAACGCCCAGCCCCACCGGCACCCCCGCCTCCAGCATGGCGGCGACGGGGGCGATGCCCGAACCAAGGCGGCAGTTGGAACAGGGGCAATGCGCGACGCCGGTTCTGGATCGTGCAAAAAGATCAATCTCTTGCGGGTCAAGCTTCACGCAATGCGCGTGCCAGACATCCGGCCCGGTCCAGCCCAGATCTTCGGCATATTGCCCCGGAGTGCAGCCAAAATTCGCCAGCGAATAGGCCACGTCCTCGGCATTTTCGGCCAGATGGGTGTGCAGCATCACGCCCTTGTCGCGGGCCAGCAGGGCCGCCTCGCGCATCAGGTCGCGCGACACCGAAAACGGCGAACAGGGCGCCACGCCGACGCGGATCATCGCGCCTTCGGACGGGTCGTGAAAGGCGTCGATGACGCGGATGCAGTCGGTGAGGATCGCCTCCTCGCGCTCCACCAGACTGTCGGGGGGCAGGCCGCCGTTCGAGGCGCCGATGCTCATGCTGCCGCGTGTGGCGTGAAAGCGCAGGCCGATGTCCTCGGCAGCGGCGATGGCATCATCCAGCCGCGCGCCGTTGGGATAGAGATAAAGGTGATCCGAGGTCAGCGAACAGCCCGACAGCGCCAGTTCCGCCAGCCCCACCTGCGCCGAGGTATAGATCTCTTCGGGGCCGAACCGCGCCCAGATCGGATAAAGCGTTTTCAGCCAGCCGAACAGCAGCGCGTCCTGCCCGCCGGGCACTGCCCGCGTCAGCGTCTGGTAAAGATGGTGATGGGTGTTCACCAGCCCCGGCGTCACCACGCAATGCCGCGCCTCGACCACCTCGCCCGTGGCGGGCAGCCCCTCGCCCATGGCGGCGATCACCCCGTCGCGCAGCAGAATGTCGATGCCACCCGGTTCGGTGGCGTCGTCATCCATGGTCAGCACGGTGCGGGCGTTGCGGATCAGCGTTTCTGTCATGGGTCTCTCCAGGTCTGGGGCCAGACTGCCCCGGGAACCGGCCAAAGAAAACCCGTCTCAGCCGTTCAGACGCGCCAGAGCTGCGGCATGAACCTCGGCATTGGCGGCGGCCAGCACCTGCCCGCCCTCATGCGCGGGGCCGCCCTGCCAGTTGGTGACGATGCCCCCCGCCGCCTCGATCACCGCGATCGGGGCCATCACGTCATAGACATGCAGCCCCGCCTCGATCACCAGATCGATCTGCCCGGCGGCCAGCAGCGCATAGGCGTAGCAGTCCATGCCATAGCGCACCAGCCGCACGTCCTGCGCCACACGCGCAAAGGCCGCGCGTTCCGCAGCGCTGCCGATTTCGGGAAAGGTGGTGAACAGCGTCGCCTGATCCAAGCCGCGGTGCGCGCGGGCCGCCAGCGTGCCCGCACCGTGGGGCGAGCGCCACGCGGCGCGGCCCAGCCCGCCTTCGAACCGTTCGCCGGTAAAGGGCTGGTCGATCAGGCCCAGCCTTGCGCCGCTGTCATCCGCCACGGCGATCAGCACGCCCCATGTGGGCGTGCCGCTCATGAAACCGCGGGTGCCGTCGATGGGATCAAGCACCCATGTCAGACCGCTCTGCCCCGGCTGCGGACCGTATTCCTCGCCCAGAATGCCGTCCTGCGGGCGGTGGACCGCCAGCAGGTCGCGCATGGCGCGTTCGGCGGCCCGGTCGGCCACCGTCACCGGGTCAAACCCGGCCGCTCCCTTGGATTCGGTTTCCAGCCCCGCGCTGCGGAAATGCGGCAGAATGGCCGCACGCGCCGCATCCGCCAGCACTGTGGCGGTCTGCCACAGGTCGTCGGCCAGTTGTGGTGAAATTGCTGCCATCCCGGGCCCCCTGCCTGCGCCTGATCCAAGGATCAGCTATCGCAGCGGGCGTCCCGGCTCAAGCCACGTCGGACAGAACGCGGGCCAGTTCGAACAACCGGCGACGCTGGTTTTCGGGGATTGCATAATAGGAGCGGACCAGATCCAGCGCTTCCTTGTCGCCAAGGATGTCGGTGGGCATGGCGCTGGCTTCGCCTGCGGCCTGCTCCGTCTCGATCCCTTCGAAGAAAAAGCTGACCGGCACTTCCAGCGCATCCGCGATGTCCCAGAGCCGCGACGCGCTGACGCGGTTCGCGCCGGTTTCATATTTCTGAATCTGCTGGAACTTGATGCCGACACGCTCTGCAAGCTGCTGCTGGGTCATGCCCACCAGCCACCGGCGGTGGCGGATACGTTTTCCAACGTGAACGTCAACAGGATGCGTCATCGGGTGTTCCTTCATCACTCGCCCACAATGGAGCACAAAAACCGTCCGCAAAGGGGACGCACGGAAGATACCTCGCTCAAGTCGGACGGACGCTACATCGGAACTATGACCAAAATCAAGCTGTTTGCGCCCCTCACGCTGAACAGGGTTAAATGAATGCTCTTCATGGTTGTGCCAGGGAGCCCCACCTTTGCGATCATTGGAAAAATTCATTCAGCATCTGATATATTTGGCAAATCCGAAAGAATCGCCGCCCCTGAACAGTGAGGGAGACCCCCGATGCGCGCCTTTCATCTTCTGACCGGGGCAGAGGCTCCGGCCCTGCTGGATCTGCCCGTGCCCGACCCGGCAGAGCATCAGATTCTGCTGCGCATCGCCGCCTGCGGCCTGAACTTCGCCGACCTGCTGATGATCGAGGGGCGGTATCAGGACACGCCCGACCGGCCCTTCACGCTGGGGATGGAAGTGGCGGGCACCGTGGCTGCCGTGGGGGCTGGCGTGACCCATCTGGCGGTCGGCGACCGGGTGGCGGTGTTCGGAGGCTCGGGCGGGCTGGCCGAATGGGGCAGCTTTGACGCCGCGCGTGCGGTGCCCCTGCCCGACAGCATGACCGAGGAGACGGCGGCGGGCTTCCAGATCGCCTATGGCACCAGCCATCTGGCGCTGGATCATCGCGCCCGGCTCTGCCCCGGCGAGACGCTGCTGGTGCTGGGGGCGGCGGGCGGCGTGGGGCTGACGGCGGTGGAGATCGGCAAGCTGATGGGCGCGCGGGTGGTGGCCTGCGCGCGCGGTGCCGACCGGCTGGAGGCGGCGCGCG
>NZ_JAYKSL010000006.1:198551-274698 GCF_035481585.1 Salipiger marinus
CCGCCGGGGCCGATCACCTGATCGACGCGGCCACGCAGGACATCCGCACCGAGATGAAGGCGCTTGGCGGGGCCGATGTGGTCTATGATCCGGTGGGCGGCGACCAGTTCGAGGCCGCTTTTCGCGCCTGCCGCCCCGAGGCGCGGATCCTGACCATCGGCTTTGCCAGCGGCAGCGTGCCGCAGATCAAGGCCAATCACCTGCTGGTCAAGAACCTGACGGTGATGGGTCTTTACTGGGGCGGCTATCTGGGCTTCCGCCCCGAGGTGCTGACCCGGTCGCTGGCCACGCTTTTCGACTGGCATGCGGCGGGGCGGCTGCGCCCGCATGTCAGCCTTGTGCTGCCGCTGGAGCGCGCCGCCGAAGGGCTCGACCTGCTGCGCCGCCGGGCCGCCACCGGCAAGGTGGTGATCCGGATCTGACCGCTACTGCGCGGCCATCTCTGTCCCGCGCGTGCCAAGCGCGCGAAATTCGGCGCGCAGCATCTCCAGCACCGGGGCGAGGATCTGCGGCTTGGCTGCAGACCCGTAAAGACAGATCTTCTGCACCCCCAGATCGGGCAGCACCCCGCGCGGGATCAGATCGTAATGCGCGGGCGCGTGGCCTTCCAGCACCGGAGTCACCGCCAGATCCGCCGTCACCGACACTTCGATGATGCGGTCGCTTTCGGAATCCACCGCAAGCTCCCAGTCGATGTCATGCTGTTCCATCATCGCCGCCGCCACCGGGCGGAAACCGCAGCGCCGCGAAAAGGCGATGCGCAGCGGCCGGGATTTCCACGCGCTGCCCCCTGCCGCGCCATACCAGCGCAGCGGCACGTCCAGCAGCGGCTCGCCGCCCTCGGCGGGATCGGCCTCGGTGGTCAGGATCACGTCCACGGCGCCCCGGGCGAACTGCTCTTTCAGCTCGGCGGTGTAAGAGCTGATCAGCTGCACCCGCACCCGCGGCATGTCGCGCCCCATGCGTTTGATGATCCGGGGGATCACCGGATAGACGATGTCATGCGGCACCCCCAGCACGATCTCGCCCTCCCAGTCCTGCCGGGTCAGGCGGGCATAGATCTCGTCATTCAGGTCGACCATGCGGCGGGCGTATTTCAGCAGCTGTTCCCCTGCCGGGGTCAGCGCCACGCCGCGCCCCGACCGGTCCAGCAGCGCAAGGCCAAGACCATCCTCCAGCCGCTTGAGCTGCATCGACACCGCCGACTGCGTGAGATTGAGAAACCCCGCCGCGCGGGTCACGCCGCCCGCATCGGCCACCGCGACGAAAGAGCGCAGCGTGGTCAGGTCAAGATTGCGCATGGATCACGTCCCGTGATGGAGCCCGTCAAGAACATTCGTTTTACAGATCAGTCCCGCAGCAGCATATCCATCACCAAGGCCCATGGAAATGGGGAAACACATCAACCTTTGTGAAGGAGACCGTCATGATCCGTGATCTCGTCCTGAGCCGCCGCCACAGGGCCCGTCCGCCGCTTCTGGCAAGGCTTTTCGCCATGGCCGCCCTCGCCCGCCAGCGCCGCAAACTGGCGGAACTGGACGAGGCGGCGCTGCGCGACCTTGGCATCTCCCGCGCGGATGCGCTGGCCGAGGCGCGGCGCAGGCCGTGGGACGCGCCCCAGCACTGGCGCGGCTGACCTGCGGCGGGCCCGTCCCGAGGTTTTCGTGCCGAAACAGCGCGTTTCGCGGTTTCGTGTTCTTGAAATGTGGCGCCACTCTGCCAATATCGGAAGCGAGGGGATATAACTCCCGAACCTGTACAACTTGGAGGACTCGATGGCTCAATACAGAACAATCCGGACCGCTGGCGCAGCCGGCGCCCGCTCGGCCCAGATTGATGAAGGTCTGCGCGCACATATGAACAAGGTCTACGGGACCATGTCCGTGGGCATGCTCCTGACCTTCGCTGTGGCTTGGGCGGTCGGCACCAGCCCCGAGCTTCTGGCGGTGTTCCGCGACCCCGCGACCCTGCGGCCCAACATTCTGGGCTGGATCGTGATGTTCGCCCCGCTGGGCATGGCCTTCGCCTTTGGCGCGGCCATCAACCGCCTGTCCGCCGCTGGCGCGCAGCTGTTCTTCTACGCCTTCGCGGCGGTGATGGGCCTGTCGCTGTCGTGGATCTTCGTGGCCTTCACCGGCATGTCCATCGCACAGGTCTTCCTTGTGACCGCGATCTCCTTCGCGGGCCTGTCGCTCTGGGGCTACACCACGAAGAAGGACATCTCCGGCTGGGGATCGTTCCTGATCATGGGCGTGATCGGCATTCTGGTCGCCTCGATCGTCAACATCTTCCTTGGCTCGCCGGCGATCCAGTTCGCCATCTCGATCCTCGGGGTGCTGATCTTCGCGGGCCTGACCGCCTATGACACCCAGAACATCAAGAACACCTATATCGAACATGCCGCCCATGGCGACAGCGAGTGGCTGGGCAAGGCCGCCATCATGGGCGCGCTGAACCTCTACCTCGACTTCATCAACATGTTCATGTTCCTGCTGCAGCTTTTCGGCAACCGCGAATAAGCGGCCGCTCCGGACAGCAGAAGGCCCCGCTTCGGCGGGGCCTTTTTTATGGGCGCGGATCGGGCAGCGCGCCGGGGCGCAGATCCGCTGCCATCAGCCCGCGCAGGGCATTGCCGATCCAGAGCCGCCGTGCCGCCAGCAGATCGGCGCGGGTCACCACCGCCTCGGCGAACCTGTCCAGCAGGCTTGCGCGCAGCACGCCCGGAAGCAGGCCGCAGGTTGCGGCGGGGGTCACGCAGCGCCCGTCGGCCCGTTCCAGAAACACATTGGTATAGGCGCCCTCGCACAGCTCGTCGCGGCTGTTGAAAAACAGCACCTCCGCCAGATCGGCGGGCTTGTGGCGCAGCGCCGCGTCATACAGCGCGCGGCGGGTGGTCTTGATCCGCAGGAACGGATCGGCGGGGTCAAGCCGCACCTCCGACAGCGCCACCGCCACCCGCGCGGGCACCGAGGCAGGATCGAAGGGCGCATGGGTCAGATCCGGCACCCCGTCCCGCCCGAGGGTCAGGCGCAGCCGTGCGGCCCCCTCTGCGGCAAAGCCGTCCAGCGCCGCGTCCACCGCCCCCGCCTCAAAGCCAAAGCCCAAGCGCGCGCAGGTCGCCCGCGCCCGCGCCAGATGTGCGTCGCGCCGGGCGACGCCGCCCCCCGGCTGCCAGAGCATCGTTTCGATCACGCGCAGGGCGGGATCAGTCCGGTCACGAAACGGGATTTCCACAGCGCCTCCTGTTATTCGGCCTCTGCCTCGCTGTCCATGACGATGCCGCCGCCCACCCCCATGCGGGCGGTGCCGGGGCCGGTGACGGTCAGCGTGCGGATGGCGACGTTGAACGACGCCCGCCCGTCCGGGGCCATCCAGCCCATGCTTCCGCAATACATGCCGCGCCGCCAGCCCTCCAGCCGGTGGATCGCGCGCATGGCGGCAATCTTCGGCGCGCCGGTGATGGACCCGCAGGGAAACAGCGCCCGCATCAGATCGGGCAGCGCTGCAGCTCCGGCCAACTGGCCTTCGACGCGCGAGATCATCTGATGCAGCGTGGCGTAAGTTTCGACTTTCAGAAGCTCCGGCACCCGGACCGAGCCCACGCGGCAGATCCGCGACAGGTCGTTGCGCATCAGATCGACGATCATGATGTTTTCGGCGCGGTTCTTGATGTCGCGCCCCAAGGTTTCGCGCAGCGTGGCATCGCGCTGCGGGTCGGCATCGCGCGGGGCGGTGCCCTTCATCGGCGCCACTTCGGCCCGGCCCTGCGCATCCAGCCGGAAGAACAGCTCTGGCGAACGCGACAGCACGGTCTGCCCGCCAAGGTGCAAGAGCCCGCCATGCCCCACCGGCTGCAGCGCGCGCATCGCCCCCCACAGCCCCAGCGGCGTGCCGTCAAACCCCACCTCCACCGGCAGGGTAAGATTGACCTGATAAAGATCACCCGCCGCCAGCATCTCCTTGATGACATGGAACCGCGCCGCGTGATCGGCAGGCGACCAGAGCGGCGTGACATGGCGCAGCCCCACCTGCGCCGCCTCCTGCCCGGCCTGCGCCAGCAGCGGCGCGGGATCGGCGGGGCCGTCAAAAATGCCGAACCTCAGCAGCGGCTCGGGTCCGGGGGTCAGCAGATCCGCCACCGCCGGGTCCAGCGCGAATCCCAGCTCATAGGCGGCAGCCCCGGCGATCCATGCCCCCGCGCGCCGCGCCTGCTCCAGCCGGTCAAGCGCCGCCAGCGCCTCGGGGCCGGTATGGGCCACCACCCGCTCGCGCGGCTCGGCGAACAGGACCGGCCCGCGGTCGGGGCCCTCTTCCAGCAGCACATGATCTCCGGTCACGCCCGTTCCCCGCCGCAGCCCCCGCTTCGCGCCGTCTTAGCAGCATCAAAAGCCGGGCTCCAGACAGCGCAAGGGCCGCCCCCTGCGGGACGGCCCTGCCTTGGCATCATGGACAGGTCAGTTCAGCGCCAGATCGGTGCTGGTGCGCGCAGAGGTCACCGAGACCCCCTCGCCCGCCCGTTCGAAGCGGTAGACGGTGCCGGTGACGCCGGGCAGGCCGAAGGTGACCTTTTCTCCCTCGGCCAGACGCAGCGCCAGCCGCGCCGGGGTGGCATCGGGGCGGTCGGTGTAAAACGCCACCACCTCGGCGGCGCCGTCGACCGGGGTCCAGTAGACGGACAGGTCGACGCTGTCGGCATGGAGCGTGCCGCCCGACAGCGGCTTCGGCAGCAGCAGCGTATCGGCATGGGCAGTGACGGGAGCAGCGGCCAGCGCCGCCAGCAGAGCAAGGGTTTTCATGGGTGTCTCATCCGGTTGGGGCGCGGCATCAGCAACGCGCATCATTCTGCATTGCAGCATATGTCGCGGCAGGGTTCCCCGAAACTGCCGATGCGGAATAGCCGTTATGCAGCAATATCAATGGCTTGTCGGCATACCACGGTAGACCGAGGCAGCATCCCGCCCCGCAACGCCTTTTCGCTGCTGCAGAAATCCCGGTCAGGCCAGCTCAAACCGGGTCCGCAGCCGCTCCGCCGTGTCCGCGATCTCGGTCCGGGGGGCGCGGGGCGGCAGCGCAAAGGGCACCTCGTCCAGCGGGATGTAGCGGCGCGAGGTGATGTCGGTTGGCTCCACCATGGGCACCAGATGGGCATGCACATGCGGCACGTCATGGCCGGTGATGACAAAGCCCACGCGAGGCACGTCATATTCCGCCTTCAGCAGCCGCGCCATGGTCTGACCCAGCCGCATCAGCCCGCCCGCCAGCACCGGCGACAGATCCTCGAAACAGGCGCAGTGGTGGCGCGGCAGCACCAGAAGATGGCCGGGACGGATGGGGGCGGGATCGGCCATCACCAGATGGCTGCGGGATCTGCAGATCACCTCGGCCGGGCTGCGGCCCGACAGGATGTCGCAGAACAGGCAATCGGGAAACATCGGGCGACTCCTCCGGCCCTCATCGGGGCGCGGGGTCTCCGGAGCTGTCCAGCAGGGATCCTGTCCATGCAAAAGGCCGCCCGGAGGTTCCGCGCGGCCCAGTCACTGTCCCAAGACAAGGAAGGCTTACTTGATCTTGCCTTCTTTGTATTCGACGTGCTTCCGCACAACCGGGTCATACTTTCGTACGGCCATCTTCTCGGTCATGGTGCGGGCGTTTTTCTTGGTCACGTAGAAATGGCCCGTCCCGGCGGTCGAGTTCAGGCGGATCTTGATGGTGGTCGGCTTCGCCATTCTTCTTCTCCTGCAACGGGGGACGTACGCCGCCCGCGAAATCCTTGAAGCCCGCCTTTTACCCACACCCGGCCCGAAGTCAACAGGCCAAAGCGACAGAATTTGCGTGGAGGGCCTGTAAGCCGGATTCTGTTGTCGGATGGGTCACCCCATCCTCAGACGACCATTCCTCTAGGCCACATGTTGCCATGTGGCTCAAGCTGCCAACCCGGACCCCTCGGGCTGAAGCGGCCCTGCGGCGATATCCCCGAAGGGATCATGCCCCGCGCGGGGTCCCTATGCGGCATTGCTCCCGGTGGGGCTTGCCATGCGGGCGCTGTTGCCAGCCCCCCGGTGGGCTCTTACCCCACCGTTTCACCCTTACCGCCCGATGGGCGGCGGTCTGTTTTCTGTGGCGCTTTCCGTCAGGTTGCCCTGCCCGGGCGTTACCCGGCACCGATGCTTCAGTGAGTCCGGACTTTCCTCTCCGGCGGTTGCCCGCCGCAGCGGCCGTCCGGCCCTCCACGCAGCTTCCCAGTAGAAGCGTGCGCGCGCGGGGTCAAGCGCCGCTCAGCGCAGCGGCATCGGCCAGCGCATCCAGTCGCGGATCGCGTCGCTGACCGCGTCGGGATGTTCGAGCACCGGCAGATGGCCCGCCTCGGGGATCACCTGCAGCCGGGCGCCGGGAATGAGTTCGGCCATGAAGCTCTGGCGCTTCTCGGGGTAAAGCGTGTCATGCGCGCCGCAGAGCACCAGCACCGGCACCCGCAGCTTGCGCAGCGATCCCTGCTGATCGCGGCGGCGCTGCAGCGCGCGGATCTGGCGCACATAGGTTTCCACCCCCAGCCCCTGCGCCATGTCCTGCACCAGCGCCAGCACGTCGCGCCGCCACGGACCGGGCGCCAGACAGTCGGCGGGGAAAAGCGCGCTGACCGCCGCATCGAGCCGCCCGGCGCGGGCCTTGATGATGGCGGGGTCACGTTCGGCGGCCTGCTGCGGCGTGTCGGCCAAGGGCGAGGTGCCCATCAGCAGCAGGCGACTGACCCGGTCGGGGGCGCGGCGCTGCACCTCCATCGCCACCATGCCGCCAAAGCCCAAGCCTGCCAGCGCGAACCGCCGGGGCAGCACGTCCAGCAGGCTGGAGGCGATTTCCTCGATCCGTTCGCCCAGATGCACGGGCGCCACCATCACCGCCATGTCGCGCGACAGATCGGCGATCTGCGGCCCATAAAGCCGCGCGTCACACAGCATCTCGGGCAACAGGACCAGCGGTTCAGCCATGCCCCGGATCCCTGCCCTTGCGGGCCTGCCTGCGGTTTCTGCGATGCACCCCGCGCCCTCTGCCTGCTCTTGCGTTGCGCCCTGCCCGCATGGTGCCAGCACTGCCTGCACGCGGGTCTTTCCCGCAAGGGATGCGGTCCGGGGGCCTTTGGCCAAAGCCTAGCCCCCGCAGCGCGCAAGGGAAAGCGGGAAACCGCCCGCGCGCCCTACTCTGCCGCCATCAGGCGCGGCGCTGCCGCCTGAGCGGCACCAAGCCCGGTGGCGCAGTGGATCTGCATCCAGACCGCCGCCTCGTCATAAAGCGTCCATTCCCGGCGCAGGCCTGCGGGGCCGAATTCGGCGTGGCTCATGCCCATCACATGCACCTCCGCCCCGCTGGGCCGCCCAAAGGGGCCCCAGCCGTCATGCCGCCCCGTCAGCGACCAGCGCAGCGCGGCACGCGGCGGCATCAGCCGGTCCTCCACCCCGATCTGGTGATGGATGACGAACTGCGCCGACGGAAAGGCGGCGCGCAGCCCCAGCCAGAACCGCTCTGCCCCGCCATGGCCATGCGCCGGATCGCCGCCGGGATAGGCCATGCGCGCGGCGGCATCGTATTGCGCAGGGATCACCGAAAATTCCGAGGTCATGAGCGTGCTCAGCAGCGCGGCAAAAGCCTGCCCCCACTGGGTGCCATTGCCGCGCCCGGTATAGGGGCCGGGCTGGTCGATGGCGGGGCGGAACGGTTCGGTTTCGGCATCGCGCCCGCTGATGCGGTAGCGCGCCCAGTCCGAGACAGAGATGCCAAGCTGGCGCAGGATCGCGCCGGTGTCGCGGATCCACCACGCATCGCTGATGCGGTTGTCCTTGGCGTAAAGCTCCGCCATCATGCGGAAAGCGACGCGCCGCCCGCTGGCGGTGCCAAAGACGCCGGTGCCGTCATGCCGCGCCCGCGCCCAAAGCCGCTGCGCCCCCAGCATGCCGACCTGCGGCGCCCCGCACCAGATCACATCCTCGGTCAGGGCGGCATGGTCGGGCAGCGCTGCGGTCAGTTCCAGCACCTCCGCCCGCAGCGCCTCGGGGCCGAAGCCAAGCCCGGCGGGACGGCGCAGCAGCACATGCGGGTGCCACAGCGCCGCCAGCCCCGGCCCCAGCCCGCGCCGGTTCCACACGGTCTGCGCCACCTCGCGCAGGTAATGGGGGTAATCCCGGAACTGTGGATCGAATCCGCGCATGTCGCCTCCGTTGCTGGGGGCAGGTTGCGCGGACTTGGTAAACAAAGTGCTGCCAAAGCCCGGACAAAAATTCGGGGCAGCGGAAAACCTCAGCCGCCCACCGCAAGGATCGCCTGTTCAATCTGCGCAAGGTTCGCCGGGTCGGAAAAGCGGTGATCGGCGCCCTTGACCAGCGTCAGCCGCAGATTGGGGCTGTCGATATGGTCCAGCAGCCGCAGCGCGGTGTCGCGGCTGACCGCCTCGTCCTCGGTGCCCTGCAGCAGCCGCACCGGCCATGGCATCCGCAGCGGCGTGCGCAGCACCAGATGGTCGCGCCCGTCTTCGATCAGGCGCCGCGTCACCACATAGGGATCGCCATAGGCAGAGGGCAGATGCACCGCGCCCTGCTCCATCACCTGCCGCCGCTGCTCTTCGGTGAAGGAGGCCCAGAAGCTGTCCTCGGTGAAATCCGGGGCGGCGGCGATGCCGACAAACCCCGCCACCCGCGGCAGGCGCTGGCTGAGCAGGCAGCCGATCCAGCCGCCCATGGACGAGCCGACAAGGATCACCGGCCCCTTGGCGACATGGCGGATGACCGCCTCCGCATCGCGGACCCAGTCCCCGATGCAGCCCTCCTCGAACGCGCCGCTGGACCGGCCATGCCCGGAATAGTCCAGCCGCAGGTAATCGCGCCCCTGCATCCGCGCCCAGGCCTGCAGATGCACGGCCTTGGTGCCGTCCATGTCGGATTTGTAGCCCGACAGGAACACGATGGTCGGCCCCACCCCCGGGCTGCGGGCATAGGCAAGGCGGGCGGTGGGGGTTTCAAGATAGCGGATGTCGGTCATGAGCGGGGCCTAATGTTGGAACGCGCCCAGACTGTCCCGCCCCCGCCCGAAGGACAAGCCCTGCCCCCCGCGCCGTGACGCAGCGGAACAACGGTGAAGACCGCCGCGCAACCCGTTGAACCCAAACAAAAAGGCGGAAGGTTTCCCCTCCGCCTCACGGGCCTGCAACCCAGCCTTGCGCGCGGATCAGAGCTGCGCCATGACCTCGTCGGAGGCTTCGAAATTGGTGGTGACGCGCTGCACGTCATCGTCGTCTTCCAGCGCATCCACCAGCTTCATCAGCGAGCGCATGGCGTCCAGATCAAGCTCGGTGGTGTTGCCGGGCTTCCACACCAGCTTGGTGCTGTCGCTTTCGCCCAGCACCTCTTCCAGCGCGGCGGAGACTTCGCCCAGATCGCTGTCGGCGCAATAGACCACATGGCCCTCGTCCGAGCTTTCCACATCCTCGGCGCCCGCCTCGATGGCGGCCATCATCACCGTATCGGCATCGCCCACGGAGGCGGGATAGACGATCTCGCCCTTGCGTTCGAACATGAACGCGACCGAGCCGGTTTCCCCAAGGTTGCCGCCGTTCTTGGTGAAGGTGGAGCGCACGTTGGAGGCGGTGCGGTTGCGGTTGTCGGTCATCGCCTCGACGATCACGGCAACCCCGTTGGGGCCGTAACCTTCGTAGCGGATTTCCTCGTAATTGTCGCCGTCGCCCCCGATGGCCTTCTTGATGGCGCGTTCGATGTTGTCTTTGGGCATGGACTGGCTCTTGGCTTCCTTGATGGCCAGCCGCAGGCGGGGGTTCTTGTCGGGATCAGGGTCGCCCATCTTGGCGGCGACGGTGATCTCCTTGGAGAATTTGGAAAACAGCTTCGCGCGCACCGCGTCCTGACGGCCCTTGCGGTGCTGGATGTTTGCCCATTTGGAATGGCCGGCCATGGGTGCCTCTTGCCTTGTCTTGCGTGGTGAAGGATCGGGGTCTCTTACCCCAGAGCAGCCCCGCCCCGCAAGAGCACGGCACGGGGTTTCAGCCGGTCACAGCGGGAAGAAGAACGGGATCAGCGCCGAGGCCAGTAGCCCGATGCTGAGGTTCAGCGGCACGCCCACCCGCAGAAAGTCGGAAAAGCGGTAGCCGCCGGGGCCGTAGATCAGCGTGTTGGTCTGGTAGCCGATGGGGGTGGCAAAGCTGCAGGAGGCCGCGATCATCACCGCCACCACCAGCGCGCGCGCGTCGATGCCCAGATGCTCCGCCAGCCCGATGGCGATCGGCGTGACCACCACCGCCACCGCATTGTTGCTGACCGCCTCGGTCAGCACAGAGGTCAGCAGGAAGATCGCCCAGATCAGCAGCGGCCCCGGCAGCAGCGCCAGATAGGGCGCGATCGCCTCCACGATCAGCTGCACGGCGCCAGACGCCTCCAGCGCGGCGCCAATCGCGAGCATGGCAAAGATCAGCGCCAGAAGCTGACCCTCGACAAAGGAAAACGCCTCGTCGCTGTCGATGCAGCCGGTGAAGAACACCACCGCCACCGCCATCACCGCCAGCGCGAGGATCGGCGCCACGCCAAGTGCCGCCAGCACCACGATGGCCCCCATGGCCCCGATGGCCACCGGCGCATGGCCCCGGCGGAAGGCCCGCGCGGTGGGATGGGACACGTCCACCAGCTCCATCTCGTCCGCCAGCCGCTTGATGTCCTCGGGCGCGCCTTCCAGCAGCAGCGTGTCGCCGACGCGCACCACCAGTTCCTCGATCTTGCTGCCGATGTTCTGGTTCCGCCGGTGCACCGCCAGCGGATAGACCCCGTAGCGACGGCGCAGGCGCAGCGCGCCAAGGCTGCGCCCGACCATCTTGCACCCCGGAGAGATCAGCACCTCCACCGTGGTGGTTTCCTTGGCCGAGACCTGATCGACCCGCTTCAGCGACCGGTCGCGCTGCAGCGACAGCAGTTCGGTCATCTGGGTGCGCAGCACCACGCGGTCGCCGACCTGCAGGCGCACGCTGTCCATCTGGCGGCGCAGCGACTCGTCGCCGCGCACCACGTCGATCAGCCGCACGCCCTCGCGCTTGAAAAGCTGCACGCCCAGCACCTCGCGCCCGATCAGGTTGCTGTCGGGGGGCACCACCGCTTCGGTGAAGAATTTCATGCGCGACCGGTCCGACAGCATCCCCGCCATGGAGGTCCGGTCCGGCAGCAGGAAGCGCCCCACCAGCGCCAGATACAGCATCCCCCACGCCACAAGGATCAGCGCCAGCGGCGTCACCTCGAAGATGGAGAACGGCGCCATGCCCTGCGCCCGGGCCACCCCGTCCACCAGCAGGTTGGTGGAGGTGCCGATCAGCGTGGTGGTGCCGCCAAGGATCGCCGCATAGCTGAGCGGGATCAGCAGTTTCGAGGGCTGCACGCCCAAGGATTTGGAGATCTGCACGAAGACCGGCAGCATCAGCACCACGACCGGCGTGTTGTTCATGAAGGCCGAGGCGACGATCACCACCAGCATGATGCTGGCCATGGCCTGACGCGGGCGGCGTGCCACCTGCGTCTGCGCGAAGGTGGCAAAGGTGTCCAGCGCCCCGGTGCGCACCAGCGCGCCCATCACCACGAACATGGCGGCGATGGTCCATGGCGCGGGGTTGGCCAGCACCGCCAGCGCATCGGCATAGGGCAGCACCCCAAGCGCCAGCAGCAGCGCGGTGCCGCCGATGGCCACCACCTCGGTGGGATAGGATTCGCGGATGAACAGAACGAACATACCCACCACGGTGGCCAGAGTGACATAGGCCTGCGTGTTCTGGCTCAGTTCAATAAAATTCATCTGGGGCAATGGCCTGTCTGTGGATCGACCGGGGCATTCTGACTGCCGCCGCGCAGGGTGGCAAGCGCGGCACGCGGACGCGGCTGCACAAGCGCCACACCCGACATCATGACCAGCAGCGCAAGCCAGATGCCGCCGCTGTAGCTTTCGCCCAGAAACAGCATCGCCCAGGCAAGGCCGAACAGCGTGACCAGATAGCTGACCTGCACCGCAAAGACCGCCCCCGCCGCAGTCACCACCGCCACATAGCCCGCATAGGCCACGGCATGCAGCGCCGAGGCCGCAAGGATCGCCAGATCCGGCCCGCCCCATGGCGGGCGCGGGTCGATGAACTGCCCCGTGGCCAGCGCCAGCGGCAAGGTGACCGCCGCCCCCAGCGCCGAGGCTCCGGCCAGAAGCTGTAGCGGATCAAGCCCTCCGGTGCCATAGCGCGCGACCCAGTTGCCCTCCAGCGCGTAGAAGGCCGAGGCGATCAGCGCGACCGGGATCCAGCCCGCCAGCGTGGGATCGGGCAGGCTTGCCCCCGGCAGCACCAGCAGCAGCACGCCCGCAAAGCCAAGGCCCAGCCCGGCCAGACGCCGCCACGCGAAGCGGTCATTTCCCAGCACCAGCGCCAGCGGAAAGGCGAACATCGGCACCGAAGACAGCAGGATCGACAGCACCCCCGCCGGCAGGTGGATCGCGGCAGTATAGGACGCCATGCCCGGCAGCACCGTGCCGGTCAGCGCCACCACGACAAGCGCGGGCAGATGAGAGCGGCCAAACCGCAGCGGCCGCCCGCGCAGCCGGGTGACGATCCCCAGAAGCAGCGCGCCAAGCGCCAGCTGCCAGAACAGGATGCCGAAATGCCGGTAACCTTCGGACACGGCGACCTTGGCCAGCGGCTGACCGGCCCCCCACAGCGCGCCGACCCCGATCAGCGCCAGAAAGGGCCAGAGGCGGCTCAAGGTCCGGCCTGCTCCAGCCGCCCTCCCTGCCGCACCATGCGGATGGACGTGGCGCGACCGGTGCGGTCATCGCTGTCCACCAGCACGCCCGACAGGGTCGGATCGCCAAGCGCGGGCTGGAACCGGCCCTTGGGCATGCCGGTGATGAAGCGCCGCATCGGCTCGGTCTTGTCCATGCCGATCACCGACAGGTAATCGCCGCACATGCCCGCATCGGTCAGATAGCCGGTGCCGCCGGGCAGGATCTGCGCATCGCCGGTGGGCACATGGGTGTGGGTGCCCACCACAAGACTGGCGCGCCCGTCGCAGAAATGCCCCATCGCCATCTTTTCCGAGGTCGCCTCGCAATGCATGTCGACCAGCACCATCTGCGCCTGCCCCCCCAGCGGATGGCGGCGCAGCACGTCGTCCACCGCCGAGAAGGGATCGTCAAACGGGCGCTTCATGAAGACCTGCCCCAGCACCTGCGTCACCAGCACCTTGCGCCCGCGCCGGTCGGTGAACAGCCCCGCCCCGCGCCCCGGCGCCTGTTTGGAGAAGTTGAGCGGGCGGATGATGCGCGGCTCGCTTTCGATATAGCTCAGCATGTCCTTCTGGTCGAAGGCATGGTCGCCCAGCGTCACCACATCGGCGCCCGCGTCCAGCAGCAGCTTGGCATGGGGGCCGGTCAGGCCCACGCCGCTGGAGGCGTTTTCGCCGTTGATCACCACAAAATCAATTTTCCACGCCTCGCGGAGTCCGGGAAGCGTATCGCGGATTGCGGCGCGCCCCGCGCGCCCCATCACATCGCCAAGAAAAAGCGTTCTCATGGCGATATGGGTAAGCTGCGGCGGCGCGAAAGCAAAGCCCCTTTCGGCGCGTCAGGCGCCTAGCCCGCCAAGAGCGCCCGCGCGGCGGCCCGCGCCTCGGGGGTGACGGTGTCCCCGGCCAGCATCCGGGCAATCTCATCCTCGCGCGCGGGCAGATCCAGCGGCGTGACGGTAGAGGTGGTGACATCCGCCCGCACCCGCTTTTCCACCCGCCAGTGATGCGCGCCAAGGGCCGCCACCTGCGGCGAATGGGTCACGACCAGCACCTGCCCGCCTTCGGCAAGGGCTGCCAGCCTGCGGCCCACCGCATCCGCCGTGGCCCCGCCAACGCCGCGGTCGATCTCGTCGAATATCATGGTCACGTCGCCGCCCTGCTCTTCGGACAGGCACACCTTCAGCGCCAGCAGAAAGCGCGACAGTTCCCCGCCCGAGGCGATCTTGTTGAGCGGCCCGGCGGGCGCGCCCGGATTGGTGGCGACGGTGAAGGCCACGCCATCGCGCCCCTCGGGGCCTTCGGGCGCCTGCGACAGATCAGTGCGGAAGACCGCGCGCTCCATCTTCAGCGGCGCGAGTTCAGAGGCCACCGCCGCGTCAAGCCGCGCCGCCGCCTCGGCCCGCGCCGTGCTCAGCGCCTGCACCGCGTGGTCATAGCCCGCCTCGGCCTCGCGCAGCGCGGCGCGCAGCGCGTCCAGTTCCTCGGCGGAATGATCCAGCGCGTTCAGCCGCCCGGACAGGGTCTGCTGCAGCGCGGGCAGCTCGTCGGGCAGCACCTGATGCTTGCGGGCCAGCCCGCGGATGGCAAACAGCCGCTCTTCGGTATCTTCCAGCACGCGCGGATCGAATTCCAGCGCCTCCAGACAGTCGGCCACCTCGCGCCCGGCCTCGTCCAGTTCGGCCATGGCGCGCGCGAGTGCCGCCACCGCCCCGTCAAGCCGTCCCTCGGCGCCTTCGGAGGCACCTTCCAGCCAGCGCAGCGCATCGGCCATGGCGCCCTCGGCGCCCTCATATCCCAGCGCCTGACTGGCGCGGGCGATGTCGTCGCGCACCTTTTCGGCGCCCTGCATCATGCGGCGCTTGCGGTCAAGATCAGCATCCTCGCCCGGCTCGGGGGCAAGCTTGTCCAGTTCGGCTACGGCATGGCGCAGGAAATCTTCCTCGGCACGCACCGCCTCCAGCGCGGCCTCGGCCTCGGCCAGCCGCTTGCGGGCGGCGCGCTGTGCGGACCATGCGGCGCGGGTCTCGGCCATCAGCGGCTCGGTCCCGGCATAGGTGTCAAGGATGGCGCGATGGCCCGTCGGATTGAGCAGGCCGCGGTCGTCATGCTGGCCATGCAGTTCCACCAGCGTTTCCGACAGGCGGCGCAGCACCTCGCCGCTGACGCGGCGGTCATTGACCCAGCCGGTCTTGCGCCCGTCGGCGGTGTTGACCCGGCGCAGGATCAGTTCCTGCGACACCGGCAGCCCCGCCTCGTCCAGCACCGCACGGGCGGCATGGCCGGAATGCAGGTCGAACACCGCCGTCACCTCGCCCTGCGCCGCCCCTGCGCGCACCAGTTCGGCACGGCCCCGCCAGCCCAGCACGAAGCCCAGACTGTCGAGCAGGATCGACTTGCCCGCCCCTGTTTCGCCGGTCAGCACGTTGAGGCCCGGCTGGAAGCTTAGATCCAGCCGGTCAATGATGAGCATGTCGCGGATTTCAAGCGCCCGGAGCATGGGATGCCCTGCCTGATGTTACAGCCACTGGCCCCTGACCATCTGGCGATAGACTTGCGCCAGCCAGCTGTCGCCCGCAGCTTCCAGTTCCAGCCCGCGCCCGGTCAGCAGCTTGTAGCTGTCCTGATACCAGTCGGTGCTCTGGTAGTTGTAGCCAAGGATGGCACCCGCCGTCTGCGCCTCTTGGGTCAGGCCCAGCGACAGATAGGCTTCGACCAGACGGTGCAGCGCCTCGGGGGTGTGGGTCGTGGTCTGGAAATCCTCCACCACCACGCGGAACCGGCTGATGGCCGCGCCATAGTTCTGCCGCTTCAGGTAGTAGCGCCCGATTTCCATTTCCTTGCCGGCCAGATGGTCGAAGGCAAGATCGAATTTCAGGATCGACGACCGGGCATATTCGCTGTCGGGATAGCGTTCGATCACGGTGCGCAGCGCCTGCAGGGCCTGAAAGGTCAGGCCCTGATCGCGGCCCACTTCCTCGATCTGGTCGTAATAGCTGAGCGCCAGCAGATACTGCGCATAGGCCGCATCTTCATCGGTCGGGTAGAAGTCGATATAGCGCTGTGCCGCCCCGCGCGAGTTTTCGTAGTCCCTGTCCTGATGATAGGCAAAGGCCTGCATGATCAGCGCGCGTTTGGCCCATTCCGAATAGGGGTAAAGCCGTTCGACCTCGCCGAAATAATAGGCGGCCTCCTCGGCGTCGCTCGCGTCGAGTTCGTATTCGCCACGCTCAAAAATCTGCTGGGCGGAATATGTCTCCATCGGGACGCCGCCCGGACCGAATCCGGGGCGTTCCTGTGCCGAGCACCCGACCAGTAGAATCGCGGAAAAAGCCGCTCCGATCACACCCTTTCGCGATCTGCCGCCTGCCATGCCCGACTTCCTCACATTTCCTGAACGGGGCCCCTGTCGGACCCTTGGGTCGGTCCTAGCACAGAAAATTCCGGTGCAAAATGCCTTGACGGCGTTTTGAACGGCATCCCGGCTCAGGCGACAGCCGGGATTTCCTCGCGCTCGACGCCGACACCGGGAAGCTGCGCGGCAAGCCGCTCATCGCAGAGCGTCAGGCGCCATGCCTCGGGGGTGGCGAAAAGTTCGCGCAGCAGCAGGTTGGTCAGCGCGTGACCTGCCTTGAACCCGGTGTAATGGCCAAGGATCGGCGCGCCTGCGGTGTAAAGATCACCCAGCGCATCCAGCATCTTGTGGCGCACCGCCTCGTCGGCATGGCGCAGGCCGCCGGGCGACAGCACCCGGTCGCCATCCACCACCACGGCGTTCTCGTAGGTGCCGCCAAGCGCCAGACCGTTCTTCTGCATGCTGTCCACATCGGACTGGCGGCAGAAGGTGCGGCTGTCACAGAGTTCACGCACGAAGGCGCCATTGGCCAGATCCAGCCGCTTGTCCTGCGTGCCGATGGCGGCATCGGGGAAGTCGATGTGGAAATTCATGGTCAGGCCCTGCCCCGGCTCCAGCCGGGCCCAGCCTGCCTTGGTCTGCACCTCGACGGGGGCCAGCACCTCGATGGCGCGGACGGGGGCGGCCAGATGGCGCACGCCGCGCGCCATGATGCCGCGCACGAAGGGGGCGGCGGAGCCGTCGAGGATCGGAACCTCGGGGCCGTCAAGATCGATCAGCGCGTTATGGATGCCGCAGCCCGACAGCGCCGCCATGACATGTTCGATGGTCGACACCGACACGCCCGCCGCATTGACGATGCGGGTGCAAAGCGGCGTGATTTCCACCGCGTCCCAGAGGGCGGGCACGACGCGGTTGCCCAGCCGGATGTCGGTCCGCTTGAAGCGGATGCCATGATCGGCGGGAGCCGGACGAATGGTCATGCGGGCGGGTGCGCCCGAGTGAAGGCCCACACCGTCGAAGATTGCTGCGCTGCGAATGGTCGTCTGCACGGTCTCACCTCTTCTCCGGCACGGCCTCGCCCTACGCGGGCCATGTCTTGATGAGGGAGATACGGACGAGGGGCCCATTCCTCAAATCAAAGATTGCAACGGAGTGAAACATCCCGCCCCCGGTCTGGGCAGGTCCGCGCCGCCGCGCGGAACCATCCCGGCAAGCGCTTGATTACAAAAGAAAACGCCCCCAAATTTCGGGGGCGTTCGCGGCCGGAGCCGGTGATCTTGTCATGTCATGACGTAAGGTTCAGTTCGCCTGACGCCGCAGGAAGGCCGGAATTTCGATCCGGTCCTGATCCTGTGCCTCCTCGGCATCCTGCACCGGAGCGGGCTTGTGCGAGCCATGCACCGGCGGCTGACGGCGCGGCGCGGGGGCTGCGGGGGCGGCAGGCGCTTCGGGAGCAGCATGACCGGTCATGCGGTTGATCAGCGAGTTGATGCCAAAGCGCGGCTTGTCGGCCCCGGCGGCATGGCCGTGCTGCGGCTGATGCGCCTGCGGTGCGGGAGCGGGCTGGCCGCCCCGGTTGCGCGCGGCTGCCGCCTGCAGGCGGGCCATCGTATCGGGCGAGGCCTGCCCCGGAGCCGGAGCGCGCGGCGCCACGAAAGCCTCGGGCCGGGTGTCGAGCGCGTCGGACTGCGGCTGGAACTGCGCCACCTGCGGACGGTAGGCGGGCGGCGGCAGACCGTCATCGGACTGCGGCTCTTCGGCGTGATCGTCATAGCCGTGATCCAGATGCGTGTCGGCACCGTGATCCGCTTCGGAGGCATAGCGCGCGGGCGCTTCATCCTCGTAGCGCGGCTCCTGACGGGGTTCGGCCACGCGGGCGGCGGCGGGCTGCTGCTGCGGAGCCGGACGCTGCTGCGGTGCGGCAGCGGGGCGCTGCTGCGGCGCGGGGCGCGCGGCGACCGGCTGCGGTGCGGGCTCTTCGCCCTGCGGCAGCGGACGGGCCAGCGAGCGGCGCGGCACCGGCACTTCCTGATGGTCGGTGGAGGCGTCGATGCCGGTCGCCACGACGGAGACGCGCATCATGCCTTCCATGCCGTCATCCAGCGTGGAGCCCACGATGATGTTGGCATCGGCGTCCACTTCCTCGCGGATGCGGTTGGCGGCCTCGTCCAGTTCGAACAGCGTCAGGTCATGCCCGCCGGTGATGTTGATGAGCACGCCCTTGGCACCGCGCAGGCTGATTTCGTCCAGCAGCGGGTTGGCGATGGCCTTCTCGGCGGCCTGGATGGCGCGATCTTCGCCCTCGGCCTCGCCGGTGCCCATCATGGCCTTGCCCATCTCGTCCATCACCGCGCGCACGTCGGCGAAATCGAGGTTGATGAGACCCGGACGCACCATCAGGTCGGTCACGCCCTTGACGCCCTGATAGAGCACGTCATCGGCCATGGAGAAGGCTTCGGTGAAGGTGGTCTTTTCGTTGGCCAGCCGGAACAGGTTCTGGTTGGGAATGATGATCAGCGTGTCGACCATCTTCTGCAGGGTTTCCACGCCCTCTTCCGCCTGACGCATCCGCTTGGCGCCTTCGAACTGGAAGGGCTTGGTCACCACGCCCACGGTCAGCACGCCCAGTTCCCGCGCGGCCTGCGCGATGATCGGGGCCGCTCCGGTGCCGGTGCCGCCGCCCATGCCCGCGGTGATGAAGCACATGTGTGCGCCCGCAAGGTGGTCGACGATCTGTTCGATGCTTTCCTCGGCGGCGGCGGCGCCCACGGACGGACGGGCGCCCGCGCCCAGACCCTCGGTCACCTTGACCCCAAGCTGGACCTTGTTGCCGGCGCGGCTTTGCTGCAGAGCCTGCGCATCGGTGTTGGCAACGACAAAGTCGACGCCTTCAAGCTGCTTCTCGATCATGTTGTTGACCGCGTTGCCGCCCGCTCCACCGACACCGAACACCGTGATCCGGGGCTTGAGCTCTTCTTGTCCGGGCATGGAAAGATTGAGTGCCATGTCTGTTCCGCCTGCTTTGACTTGTTGCACGCCTGTCCTGCGTATTTGGTTCAAACATTATCGGGATCTTGCCAAGCCGTCACGCGAAAAAGGTGAAAAAGCCACTGAATATGGCTTAAAACCTGCTGTTTCTCGCGAGATCTCGCCGATACCGCCAGATATGGCGGACGGCGCCCTGAAAGACACAACAAAGCGGAGAGGGCGCGGAAAACCACGCCATCGGAGCTTCGGAATTTCAAGGGGGTCTGCTCGACCCTGATGCCGCCTCTGACGGGCGGTCTGTCATTTCTACCATGTGCCCCCAAGGCTGTCACGCCCTGCGGACCCGTTGTTTTGCTGGAGTTTACCGCCCGTGACCGGGGATCGGCAAAGCTCCGCCGGTGGCGATCACCAGTTGTCGCGGAACCACTTCACCGCGCGCTTCAGCGACCGGGCCGGGTATTTGTCCACCGGAATCTCGAAATCCCACCATTCGTCCTGCGGATGCGCCGCGAAGAGGCACATGCCCACGGCAGAGGCAAAGCCCGGCCCGGTGGCGGCCTGCGGCAGCCCGTGCACGCGCAGCGGACGCCCCAGCCGGACCTGACTGCCCAGAATGCGGCTTGCCAGCCCGTCAAGCCCGGGAATCTGGCTAGCCGCCCCCGTCAGCACGATCTGCTGGCTCGGCAGATGCTCGAACCCTGCGGCATCCAGACTGGCGCGCACCTCTTCGAGGATTTCCTCGACACGGGGGCGCATGATGCCGATCAGTTCGGCGCGGCTGACCTGCCGCCGGTCGTGGTGCCAGTCGCCGGTATCGCCCGAGATCTCGATCATCTCGCGGTCATCCATGCCGGTGGCCACGACGCCGCCGTAAAAGGTCTTGATGCGTTCGGCCATGGCCATGGGGATCTGCAGCCCCATGGAGATGTCGCCGGTGACGTGGTCGCCGCCCATGGGCACCGCATCGGCATAGATCATGTGTTTCTTCATGAAGATCGACACGCCGGTGGCGCCGCCCCCCATGTCGATGCAGGCCGCGCCCAGCTCCTGCTCGTCCTCGACCAGCGCCGCCACGCCCGACACATAGGCAGAGCTTGCGATCCCGGCCAGTTCCAGATCGCAGCGCTTGACGCAATGGGCAAGGTTCTGGATCGCCTGCGCGTTGACGGTCAGCATGTGCATGTCGCAGGCCAGATCGCGCCCGATCTGCCCGCGCGGATCGCTGAGCCCCGAGCGGTGATCCAGCGCGAAGTTCACCGGCTGCGCATGCAGCACCTCGCGGCCCGGGCCAAAATCCGGCACGTCGCAGGCCGAAAGCACCCGCGCCACATCCTGTTCGCTGACCACGGGCGCGTCGACCTCGACCTTACCGGCCAGCCCGTAGCTGCGCGGCGTGGCGCCCGAGAAACAGGCGATGACGTGATCCACCCGGATCCCGGCCATTTTCTGCGCCGCCTGCACGGCGGTGCGGATGGCGCGTTCCGTCTCGCTCATCGCGGCGATCTCGCCAAACCGGACCCCGCGCGACCGGGTGGTGGCGGCCCCGATCACCCGGAACCCCGCCTGCCCTGCCAGCGAGCCCACGCCGCTGTCGGTCTGGCGGTCGGTGCCGTCAAAGCGCAGCACCAGACAGGCGATCTTGGAACTGCCCACGTCAAGCACGGCCACCACACCCCGCTGCATCGCCGCGCGCCGCATGTTGCGCATCGCGCGCTGGGATTCGTAGAGCTCGATCATTGTCGTTGGTCTCCGGTCTCCATGGCCTTGATCCGCCAGTATTCCTGCGATGCCATGGCGCTCAGCCGCAGGGTGGGCCGCTGTGCCAGCCGCAAATCGACCGCCGCGATGTCCCGCGACAGCATGTCCACCGCGCCATCCATGGCCATGGCACGTTCCAGCGCCTGCACCGCGTCGGTTTCGGGCAGCAGGATGCGCTGGCCGCGATCCAGCACCACGTCCCAGCGCCGTTCGCCGATGCGCTCCAGCCCGCGCAGCCGCCCCTCCAGCGGGGCCGCCGCCGTCAGCAGGGCCAGCGCCTCGGACACATGGTCGCGCGCGCCGGTGCCTGCGATCACCGGCAGGTCGGGCCGGTCGGTGCGGCTTGCGGCGGGGCCGACGCGGGCGCCGCTGTCATCCAGCATCTCGAGCCCCGTGCCGCTGCGCCACAGCACCACCGGCACCCGTTCCACCACATCCACCTGCAGCACCCCGCCCTGCCGGATGCGCAGGGCCACGGATTTCACCGCGTCCAGGGTGCCGATACGGGCACGCAGCGCGTCCAGATCCAGATCAAAGGAACTCAGCGGCAGCTGCAGCGCCATCGCCTCGCGCACGGCGGCGGTGACCCCGGGTCCCGCACCGTCGATCGACATCTGGCTCACGGCGAATTCGGGGCGGGACTGGACCTGCTCCTGCAGCCCCAGCAGCGCGTCCATGACGGCGGCGCGGTTGGCCTCGACCGAGAAATACCAGCTGGCCCCGCCCAGCCCCAGCGCGAAGGGCAGACCCACGCGCAGCGCGAAGCGGAAAAGCGGCGTCAGCATCAGCCGTTCCATGCGGTATTTCAGCCGGGACGGCGCGGGATCGGGCCGGAACACCTGTGTCACCTGTTGCATGAGGCATCCTCCACCATCCAGCGGCAGACCTCGCCGAAGCTCATCCCGCAGGCCAGCGCCTGTTCGGGTGCCAGCGAGGTGGGGGTCATGCCGGGCTGGGTGTTGGTTTCCAGCAGCACCAGCCCCGCCAGCCCCTGCGCCTCGTCCCAGCGGAAATCGGTCCGGCTGAGCCCGCGGCAGCCAAGCGCGCGATGCGCGCGCAGGGCATAGTCCAGACAGGCGTCAAAAATCTCGGCGGGCACCTCGGCAGGCAGCACATGGCGCGATCCGCCCGCCTTGTACTTGGCGTCGTAATCATACCAGCCGTCGGTGAGGATGTCGGTGACGGTCAGCGCCCGGTCGCCCATGACCGTGGTGGTCAGCTCGCGCCCCGGCGCATAAGCCTCGACCATCACCGTCTCGGGCATGTCTTCGGAAAGCTGCGGCGGCGTGTTCGCCCCGTCCATCACCAGATAGACGCCGACCGAACTGCCTTCGTTATAGGGTTTGACCACATAAGGCGGCGCCATCACATGGCGGCGGCGCACCTCGTCGCGCAGGGCCAGAAGGCTGGGCACCACCGGCAGCCCCGCCTCGCGGTAAACCTGCTTGGTGCGTTCCTTGTCCATGGCCAGCGCCGAGGCCAGCACCCCGGAATGGGTATAAGGCAGGCGGAGCCATTCCAGCAGCCCCTGCACGCAGCCATCTTCGCCCCAGCGGCCATGCAATGCGTTGAACACCACATCCGGCGCTTCAGCGGCCAGCCGCGCGGGCAGATCGTCGCCTGCGTCAAGCTCGACGACCTGAAAACCCTGATCCCTCAAAGCGGCGGCACATTCCCGCCCGGAACTGAGAGACACCTCGCGCTCTGACGAGGGCCCGCCCAATAACACCGCCACCTTGGGGCTTGTCCTGCTCGACATCCCCAAACCGCCTCGATCTGCGGGGCTCTGCGCCCCTTTTTTGACGGGGTTGACCCCGCTTTTGTTGCAGGGGCTGCCCCCCGCAAATAGAACCACGACGCATCGCGGGCCGGCTGATGGCGTGCCTGTCGCCGCCGGGGTCAGACCCCGGTCCTGTCCAGTGGATCACCGACCCTCATGATTTCCCAATGTAGCTGCAATCCGCTGTGTTGGAAAACCTTTTTTCGCACTTCTTCCCCCAATCCTTCCAGATCGGCGGCGGTTGCCCCGCCGGTGTTCACCAGAAAGTTGGGATGTTTGGGGCTCATCTGCGCAGCCCCGCGTGTGGCACCGCGCAGACCCGCCGCGTCGATGACTTTCCAAGCCTTCAGCTCGTGGCTGTCATCCGCCTGCCCGGTGGAGCTGAAGCCCGCCGGATTGCGGAAGGTGGACCCGGCGCTGCGGTCCTTGACCGGCTGCGTCTCGTCGCGTTTGCGCAGCTGCGCGTCCATGCGCGCCTCCAGCTCCGCCGGATCGCCGGGGGCGCCGCTCAACACCGCCTCGACCACCACCCAGCCTTCGGGCAGATCGCTCTGCCGGTAGCGCAGGTTCAGATCGGCGGCGGGCAGCGTGACCAGCCGACCGTCGCGGCTGACCGCGCGGATCTCGATCAGGTGATCGGCGACATAGCTGCCGTAACAGCCCGCATTCATCCGCACCGCACCCCCGATGGATCCGGGGATGGTGCGCAGGAAGGTCAGATCGACCCCCGCCTCTGCCGCGCGCTTCGCCACATGCGCATCCAGCGCCGCCGCCCCGGCGGTGACGCGCGTCCCCTCCACCGTGATGGCGTTGAAGCCGCGCCCGAGCCGGATCACCACGGCGCGCAGCCCGCCATCGCGCACGATAAGGTTGGAGCCGACCCCCATGGGAAAGACCGGCATCTTGGGCGGCAGGGCCGCCAGAAAATCGCACAGATCCTGCAGATCGGCGGGCTGGACCAGCGCATCGGCGGGCCCGCCCACCCGCAGCCAGGTCAGATCGGCCAGCGCGCGGTCGCGGGTCAGCCTGCCGCGCAGGGGGGGATAGCTGTCAGTCATGTCGTGCCTTCCATCGCAGGGCCCTGCCCCGCAGCCAGCGCCAGCCATGGCGCAGCGGCCAGCGCAGCACGCTTGCCGCGCCAAGCGCCACCACCAGCCCGACCAGCGGCCCGTTCTGCCAGACCACATAGACCAGCAGCGGCAGTCCGGTGGCGATCAGCGCATAGGCCAGCCGCCAGTGATTGTCGCGCGAGGGCAGCATCGCCAAGAGCCCGCCGAGGATCGCCCACAGACAGGCCAGCGCCAGCGACAGGGTCATGGCCTGCCCCCCGCGCGCCGCTCAGCGGTCCAGCCGTCCGGGCAGGTTGTTGGCCCAAGCCGAAATCGTGCCCGCGCCAAGGCAGACCACCATGTCGCCGGGCCGGGCCTGTTCGCGCACCAGCCGTTCCAGATCGTCCTCGGACAGGATCGCGCGGGCGTGGCGGTGACCATGCCGGATCAGCCCCGCCACCAGATCATCGCGCGAGGCGCCGGGAATGGGATCCTCGCCCGCCGCATAGACATCGGAGATCGCGACCACATCCGCCTCGTTGAAGCAGGTGCAGAACTCCTCGAAAAGGTTCGACAGCCGGGAATAGCGGTGCGGCTGGTGCACGGCGATGACCCGCCCTTCGGAGGCCTGACGCGCGGCTTTCAGCACGGCGGCGATTTCCACCGGGTGATGGCCGTAATCATCGATGATGGTCACGCCATTGACCTCGCCCACGCGGGTGAAGCGGCGGTTGACGCCGCCAAAAGCCGCCAGCGCCGCGCGGATCTCGTCGCCGCTCATGCCCAGATGATGCGCCACCGCCGCCGCCGACAGCGCGTTGGACACGTTGTGATCGCCCGGCATCGGCAGCGAGCAGCCGTCGATCCGCGCGCCTTCGGCCTGCAGCAGGATGTCGAACTTCGCCACACCCTTTTCGTAGCGCAGGTTGACCGCGCGCACATCGGCTTGCGCGTTGAAGCCATAGGTGACGACGCGGCGGTCGGTCACGCGGCCCACCAGCGCCTGCACCTCGGGGTGGTCGGTGCAGCAGATCGCCAGACCGTAAAAGGGAATGTTGGACACGAACTGATAGAAGCCGTCGCGCAGCGCCTCGATCGAGCCCCAGTGTTCCATATGCTCGGGGTCGATATTGGTGACGATGGCGATGGTGGCGGGCAGCCGGTTGAAGGTGCCGTCGGATTCGTCCGCCTCCACCACCATCCATTCGCCCAAGCCCACCCGCGCGTTGGATCCGTAAGCATGGATGATGCCGCCATTGACCACGGTGGGATCGAACTTGCCCGCATCCAGCAGCGTCGCCACCATGGTGGTGGTGGTCGTCTTGCCATGGGTGCCTGCGACCGCGACGTTGGATTTCAGCCGCATCAGTTCGGCCAGCATCTCGGCCCGGCGCACCACGGGCAGGCCACGGCGCCGCGCCTCGTCAAGCTCGGGATTGCCGGTCTTGATGGCGGAGGAGATCACCACCACCTGCGCCCGCTCCAGATTGTCGGCGCTCTGGCCTTCGAAGACATGCGCGCCCAGCGTTTCCAGCCGGTCGGTGATCTTGGACCGCTTCAGGTCCGAGCCCTGCACCACATAGCCGTGGTTCAGCAGCACCTCGGCAATGCCCGACATGCCGATGCCGCCAATGCCGACAAAATGGATGGGTCCGACATCGCCGGGCAGTTTCGTGGCGGGGCTCATGGCGGCTCCTTCGATGCGTTCCAGTTTCATCTGTCTTCCAAATCTTCGGCCAGTTCCGGGGCCGGGGCCATCCCGGCCAAGTCTTCCACCAGCGCCGCCAGATGCTCTGCGGCATCGGGCCGGGCCACCGACAGCGCGGCGCGCGACATCTGCAGCGCGCCTTGGGCATTGCCCAGCACCGCCTCCAGCGCGTCGCGCAGGCTGTCCACGGTCAGCTTGCTTTCGGGAATGCGGATCGCCGCCCCCGCCTCGACCAACGCCTGCGCGTTGACGGTCTGGTGATCGCCCGCCGCCACCGCATAGGGGATCAGGATGGAGGGCCGCCCGATGGTGGAAATATCGGCCACCGAAGAGGCGCCCGACCGCGAGACCACCACCTGCGCTTCGGTCATGCGGGCGGGCAGATCGTCGAAAAACGGCTTCACCTCGGCGTCGATGCCGTGTTCGTAGTAATATTTCGCCACCCGCGCGCCGTCCTCGTCGCGGGCCTGATGGCTGATCCGCAGATGGCGCAGGATCTCCATCGGCAGCGCCTCGATGGCGGGGGGCAGCACATCCGACAGGATGCGCGCGCCCTGACTGCCGCCGATCATCAGCAGCGACATCGGGTAATCGCCGGGCGGGATATAGGCGGCCCCTGCCCGCTCCTTGACGGCGCGGCGCACCGGGTTGCCCACATGTACGCCCTCCACCCCGTCGGGCAGTTTCGTGGGCCATGTGCCGCAGGCCACCATGTCGACGCGGGAGGCGAAGATCTCGTTGACCCGGCCCAGCACGCCGTTCTGTTCATGGATCATGCGCGGCAGTTTCAGCAGCCATGCCGCCGCCAGCGCCGGGATCGAGGGATAGCCGCCAAAGCCCACCACCGCCGCAGGCCGGTCCTGCCGGAACCGCGCCGCCGTGGCGGCGACGCCCCGCGCCACGCGCAGCGGCACCAGCGCCTTGGACAGCAGCCCGCCCCGCGCGAAGGTGGCCGAGGCCACCTGTTCGATCCGGGTGGAATGCGGAAAGCCGCCCGTGTAGCGCGCTCCGCGGGCATCGGTGGACAGGGTGACCCGCCAGCCGCGCCGCAGCATGATCTCGGCCAGCGCCTGCGCCGGGAACATGTGACCGCCCGTGCCGCCTGCCGCGATGACCAGAAGGGGCCGTTCCGCCATGGTGCCTGTCCTTGTCCCTGTGCGGGGGCTGTCCCCCGTCGCTTGCCTGTCGCCTGTGCGGCGCAGGGGGGCTTCGCCGCCCCCGCCCGTGCCTTCCGCCCTTAGCGCAGGGGGCCGGGCCGTAAAAGCCCGACCGCCTGCGGAACGGCTCAGCGGGTGCGGGCGCGCAGGATCTCGCCGATCTCGCCCTGCGGGCGCGAGCGGGTGAAGGCCAGCAGCATCCCCACCGCGATGCCGCCCGCGATCAGAGAGGAGCCGCCATAGCTGACAAACGGCAGGGTCATGCCCTTGGCGGGCAGCAGCCTCACCGCCACGCCCATGTTGATCATCGCCTGCACGCCGAACATGGCGGCAAGCCCGGTGCCCGCCAGCCGGATGAACGGATCACGTTCGCGCATCAGCCGCAGCAGCGAGCGCACCACCACCGTGGCGTAGAGCGCGATGATGACCATGACCAGCACCATGCCGTATTCCTCGGCGGCGACGGCGATGATGAAATCGGTATGGGCGTCGGGCAGCGACCATTTCACCTGCCCCTCGCCCACGCCGACGCCAAAGAACCCGCCCTCGCGGATGGCATTGGTCGCATAGCCAAGCTGGGTCGTCGGATCGACATCCGGCGTCAGGAAGCCGTCGATGCGGCGGGCGAAATGTTCGGAATTGTTATAGGCAAAGCTGCCGCCCAGCACCACGAGCCCGGCCATTCCCAGCAGCAGCAGCATCGGCGCGCCCGCCACGAACCACATCACCCCCCAGCCAAAGAGCACAAGGCTCGCCTGTCCAAAATCGGGCTGCAGCGCCAGCACGATGACGATGGCCAGCGTCAGCCCGAAGGACCATGTCTTGCCCGGAGGGCCGCCGATGTCCTGACTGGCGGCCATCATCCACGCGGTGACGATCACGAAGGCGGGTTTCAGGAATTCCGAAGGCTGCAGCGAGGCGAAGCCCAGCGAATACCAGCGCACCGCGCCCTTGCCGAAATCCGTGCCCAGAAAGGGCAGCGCCAGCAGCGACAGGAAGGTGATGAGAAAGCCCACCACCGCCATGCGCCGCACCATGACCGGGGTCATCAGCGAGGTCAGGAACATCGCCGTCAGCGCCAGCCCGCCAAAAAACGCCTGCCGCTGCACGTAGTAGAAGGGGGCAAAATTGTTGCGCTCCGCCAGCGGCGGCGAGGCGGCCAGCCCCAGCAGGATCCCCACCCCGAACAGCATCAGCACGCAGGACAGCGCCCATCTGTCCACCGTGCGCCACCATTTGGGCAAAACGGGTTCGCCATCGCGCACGGTGACCGTGCCGTAAACCATTTCCGTCATGGGAGTACCGCTCAATTTTGCCGAATGTGCCTGTCGTCCGGATGGATCCGGATCTTGCGCGGAGCGTAGCAAAGGCCGGACGGTTTGGGAAGGCTCGACACGGCAGGGGCGCTGCCCCTCTGCCCCGCCTGCGGCGGGTCATTCACCCCGGAGTTTTCCGGGCAAGATGAAGGGAGGGCTTGCGCGGGCCGGGGCGGCTGTGGTTCAGGGCGGCATGGATGTGACAACGCTGATCTTGGGCGCGGGCGCCGCGGGGCTGATGTGTGCGGGCATGGCAGGGCCGGGCACGCTGGTGGTGGATCATGCCCGCGCGCCGGGCGAGAAGATCCGCATCTCGGGCGGCGGGCGCTGCAACTTCACCAATCTGGAGGTGGCGCCCGCGCGCTTCCTGTCCGGCAATCCGCATTTCGCCAAATCGGCGCTGGCGCGCTACACGCAGTGGGATTTTCTGGATCTGGTGTCGCAGGCCGGGATCGCGTGGCACGAAAAGACGCTGGGCCAGCTGTTCTGCGACGGCAAGGCGACGCAGATCGTGGCGCTGCTGCTGCGCCGGATGGAAGCGGCGGGGGCAACGCTCTGGCTCTCGACCTCGCTGCGCGATCTGGCGCATCGCGACGGCTGGTTCGTGGCCCGGCTGGAGCGCGAGGGCGCCGTGACCGAGGTGCGCGCCCGGCATCTGGTGGTGGCGACGGGCGGCAAGTCGATCCCCAAGATGGGCGCCACCGGGCTTGCCTATGATCTGGCGCAGCAGTTCGGGCACGCGCTGGTGTCCCCCCGCCCCGGTCTGGTGCCGCTGACCTTTCCCGAGGGCCGCTTTGCCGGGCTTGCCGGGCTGGCGCTGCCGGTGCGGGCAAGCTGCGGCGCCACCAGTTTCGACGAGGCGCTGCTCTTTACCCATCGCGGCCTGTCGGGGCCTGCGGTGCTGCAGATTTCCAGCTACTGGCAGGAGGGCGAGGATCTGCGCATCGACCTGATCCCCGGCACCGATCTGGCGGGGGCGCTGCGCGCCGCGCGGAGCGAGACCGGGCGGCGCGGGCTCGGCACCGCGCTGCAGCAGCATCTGCCCGCGCGGCTGGTCGCGCATCTGGCGGAGGATCTGGATCTGGGCGGCACGCTCGGCGATCTGTCGGACCGGCGGATTGCCGCGCTGGCCTCGGATCTGGGCGGCTGGACGCTGCGCCCGCAGGGCACCGAGGGCTGGCGCACCGCCGAGGTGACGCTGGGCGGGGTGGACACCGCCGGGCTCGACAGCCGCAGCATGGCCTCGCGCCATGTGCGGGGGCTGCATTTTATCGGCGAGGCGGTGGACGTGACCGGCTGGCTCGGCGGCTACAATTTCCAGTGGGCGTGGTCCTCCGGGGCGGCGGCGGCCCGCGCCATCGCCGAAGCCGCACGCGCCGCTTGAAAGCTTCGTCAACTGGTTACATATTCGTCATGCTATCGTCACGAAAGGCGCGCGCATGGCTTTTGCGGACCACCCCACGCTTCACCCGGCCAACTGGCTGAGAGACCTGCACGCGCAGGTGCCGCGCAAGGCCGCGCGCGATCTGTGGAACCGGCTGCGCTATGGTCCCGAGGCGCCGCTGTCGGACGAGCTGATCCATGTGGATCCGGCCCGTATCGACTGGACCTATGACGGCAAGGCCGGGCGACGGCGGCTCCGGCGGCCCGAAAGCGGCATGATCCTTGGCGGTGACTGGGATCTGTGCCGCACGCGGGTGGACGGACAGGTCAAGATCACCAGCTGCGAGGATCACTTCCTGCGCGGCGTGCCATGGGAAGACACGCCGCTTTACCATCAGATGCTGAGCGAGATCGCCGCGGGCAAGGCGCCGGATGGCTGCACCTCGGCCGCCGATGTGCAGCACCGTTACGAGACGCTGGACCGCATCTTCGAGGAAACACGGCGCCGGGGCCGACTTTTGACCAAGGCCGAACTGCCGGATTTCTTCCGGCGCGAACATGGCGGCATCCTTGTGCATGTGGGCCGCGACGGCACGCTGCTGCGCGCCAGCGGCGGCTGGCACCGCTTTGCCATCGCGCGCATCCTGAAGCTGCCGCGCATCCCGGCGCAGCTGGGGGTGGTCCATGCCGAGGCGATCGGCGCCGGGCATCTGCGCCCGCTGCGCGCCGCCTGACCGTCCCTGCCCCGCCTGTGTGGCGGGGCGCGGCTAACTTTCGGAACATCGACAGCGGCACGCGGTTCATGGGGTCTTCAACGCAAGGAGACACCATGTTTCACCATTCCTCGAAGCTGCAGTACCGGGTCCGCGTCGACACGCCCAACCCGGCCTTTGCCAAGCATCTGCAGCAGGCCATCGGTGGCATCGAAGGCGAAATCCGCGTGGCCATGCAGTACTTCTTTCAGGCCATGGGCTGCCGCGGCGACGACAAGTATCGCGATCTTCTGATGATGACCGCGACCGAAGAACTGAGCCATATCGAATTTCTGGGCCATGCCGTCGCGCTGAACCTCGAGGGCGCGCCGGTCTCCATGCAGGACGAGGCGGCGCAGGATCCGGTGGTCCATGCCATCCTTGGCGGCATGAATCCGCGGCACATCCTGTCCTCGGGGCTGTCGGCCATGCCGGTCAATTCCAACGGCGTGCCCTTCGACATGAGCCATGTCTACGCCACTGGCAATATCGGCGCCGACATGCTGGCCAATGCCACCGCCGAAGCGGGCGGGCGCGTGCTGGCGAGCCGTCTTTACAACATGACCGACGATCCCGGCATGAAGGACATGCTGTCCTTCCTGATCGCGCGCGACACCATGCACCAGCAGCAGTGGCTGGCGGTGATCGAGGAACTGGGCGGCTGGGAAGCGCAGCTGCCGGTGCCCAATTCCACCCCGCAGGAACATGAGGCGGTGGAGCACAGCTATTACTTCCTCAACACCTCGCTGGACGAGCCCACCCCGGAAGGCCGCTGGAGCTCTGGCGCCTCGCTGGACGGGCGCGGCGAATTCACCGTGCGCGAAAAGGTGGAGCCTCTGGGCCAGAAGCCGAGCCTTGGCAAGGCCAAGCCCATGTCCGGCGCGCAGAAGGAACAGATCTGAGCCACGCAGCGCCCCTGCCCCCGGGGGTGTCTGCCAGACACAAAGAAGGCGGCCTTGCGAGGCCGCCTTCACGTGCTGGGCGCAGGCAGCTCTGCGCCAGTCAGATGTCCTGATCGCTGTTCTTGCGGGAAAAATGATCCTGAACGAACTCCACCACGGCGAAAAGAACCACAAGGCAGATCAGGATGTCGATGTAGCCGGTCATGGGGAGGCTCCTTCAGGGACACTCGTTAAACTTCAATAATTAATCTTATATTCCCGAGATCGCTTTGGCGCGAGCGCACGTCAGGATCAGCAGCGGGACCGCAGGATGGCCCCCCTGTTCAAAAGGATAGGCGCGGCTTCCCATCGACCTATCCCTTTCAGCCGGACGGTCACGCGGTCCTGCCGCGGGCCGGTCCCTTGCCCCTGCCGCGCGCAGCCGACATTATGGCGCCAGCCAGATGCCAAGGGAGGAACGCGGTGAGCGAGGCGACCGACACGCGCGGCGCGGTTCCAATCCTGCGCCGGGGCTGGCTGCGGCTGGACCGGCGGGGCGCAGGCCTGCCCCGGCTGCTGCGGCGCCGCGGGCTCGCGCTTCTGCTGCTGGCGGCGGCGGGGCTGGTGCTGGTCATGGCGGGCAACAGCTGGCTGACCGGGCGCTACGTGGCGGCCACGATCCCGCAGGGCGAAAACATCCTGCGGCTGGCGGTGTCCGGCCTGCGCGGCGAACTGGCGCGCTATGAACGCCTGCCCGATCTGATGGACCGCAACCCGGTGCTGGTGCGGGCGCTGAAACCCGATGCCGACACGGTCGATCTGGCGGCGGCGAACCTCTATCTGCGGCATGTGGCACAGCGCATGGGCCTGTCGGATGCCTATATCATGGCCCCGGACGGCACGACCCGCGCCGCCAGCAATTTCGACCAGCGCTTCAGCTTTGTCGGCGAACGTTTCGACTACCGCCCCTATTTCACCGAGGCGCTGGCGGGCGGTCAGGGCCGGTTTTCCGCGCTTGGCACCACTTCGGGCAAGCGCGGCTATTACTTTGGCCGGGCGCTGCGGGACCGGGGGCGCATCGTGGGCGTGCTGGTGCTGAAGATCGACATGGACGCGATCGAGGACAGCTGGCGCGCCGCCGAATACGAGATGATCGTCACCGACAGCGAAGGCATCGTGTTTCTGGCCAGCCGCCGCGACTGGCAGTTTCACGCGCTGGCCCCGCTGACCGCCGAGGCGCGCACCCGCATCGCCGCCACCCGGCGCTATGACGACGAGCCGCTGGAGGTGCTGCCGCTGTCGCCTGCGGGCCGGGTCGAGGGCCATCCGATCCTGCGGCTTGGCCTGCCCGATCAGCGGCGCGACTTCCTCACCGTGTCCGAGGCGCTGCCCGAAGCCGACTGGACGGTGCATGTGCTGCTCGACACCGCGCCCGCCCGCCGTCAGGCGCTGACCGGCACGCTGGCCGGGCTGATGATCTTTGGCGTGGGGGCGGCGGGGCTGATGGCATGGGCGCAGCGCCGCGCCCGGCTGCGCGAACGCCTGTCGATTCAGGCCGAAGCGCAGGCCCAGCTTGAAGGCCGCGTGGCGGCGCGCACCGCCGAACTGGCCGAGCTTAACGCCCGGCTGGGCGCCGAGGTCGACGAACGCCGCGCCACCGAGGCGGAACTGCGCCGCACCCAGCGCCATCTGGTGCAGTCCGCCAAGCTCGCCGCGCTGGGGCAGATGTCCGCCGCGCTGTCGCATGAACTGAACCAGCCCTTGGGCGCCGTGCGCAATTTCGCCGCCAACGCCCTGACCTATCTGGAGCGCAACCGGGCTGAGGACGCGCGGCAGAACATCACCCGCATCCTGTCGCTGACCGACCGCATGACCGAAATCGGGCGCACCCTGCGCACCTTCGCCCGCAAACCCAATGCCCAGCTGTCAGAGGTGGCGCTGCAGGACGTGCTGCGCGACGCGATGGAGGTGATCGCCTTCCGGCTGGACCGGGTGCCGGTGACGCTGCGCCTTGATCTGCCCTCCGAGCCGCTGCGGGTGCGGGCGGGGCCGGTGCGGTTCCAGCAGGTGGTGGTCAATCTGGTGTCGAACGCGCTTGACGCGCTGGAGGACCGCCCCGACGGCACCATCCATATCGAGGGCCGCCGCGACGGAGGCCGGGTGCTGCTGACCGTGCGCGACAACGGCCCCGGCATCCCGCAGGGGCTGGAGGACCGCATCTTCGATCCGTTCTTTTCCACCAAGGGCGTGGGCAGCGGGCTGGGGCTGGGGCTGTCGATCTCGTTCAACATCATCAAGGATTTTGGCGGCGAACTGCGCATCCTGCCCACGGAGCGCGGCGCGGCCTTCTGCATCGACCTGCCGGGAGTGGAGTCATGAGTCTTGGACGCATTCTGCTGGTGGATGACGAGCCCGACATGCGCCTGTCCACCGCGCAGGCGCTGGATCTGGCGGGGTTCGACGTCGAAGAGGCGCCCGATGCGCAGGCGGCGCTGGACCGGGTGAGCTTCGGCTTTGCCGGGATCCTCGTGACCGACATCCGGATGCCCGGCATGGACGGGCTGAGCCTGATGTGCCGCATCCGCGAGATTGACGCCGACATCCCGGTGATCCTTGTCACCGGCCATGGCGACATCCAGCTGGCGGTGCGCGCCATGCGCGAAGGCGCCTATGATTTTGTGGAAAAGCCCTTTGACGCGGGACAGCTGGCCGAGATTGCCGCCCGCGCCATGGGCTATCGCCGCGTGGTGCTGGAAAACCGCGTGCTGCGCGCGGCGGCGGGACAGGCCGATGATCTGGAAACCCGGCTGGTGGGGCGGTCCAATGCCATGATCGACCTGCGCCGCCGCCTGCGCACCATCGGGCCCACCGATGCCGACGTGCTGATCGTGGGCGAGACCGGCGTCGGCAAGGAGGTGGTGGCGCGCGCCCTGCATGACCTGTCGCCCCGCGCGGGTCGGCCCTTCATCGCCATCGACTGCGCCGCCCTGCCCGCCGCCCTGATCGAATCCGAGCTTTTCGGCCATGAGGCGGGCGCCTTTCCCGGCGCGCTGCGGGCGCGGTATGGCAAGTTCGAACATGCGCGCGGCGGCACCATCCTGCTGGACGAGATCGGTTCCATGCCATGGGACGTGCAGGGCAAGCTCTTGCGCGTGGTGCAGGACCGCATGATCTTTCCGCTGGGGGCCAACGAGGGCCGCGCGCTGGACGTGCGTTTCATGGCCACCTCGCGCCAGCCGCTGGAAGAAGAAGTCTCGGCTGGGCGGTTCCGCGCCGACCTGCTCTACCGGCTCAACGTGGTGACACTGCATGTGCCACCGCTTACCGCCCGGCGCGAGGACATCCAGCTTCTGTTCATCAAGCTGGTGCAGGAGGCCGCCGCCCGCCACCGCCGCCCGCCCGTCGCCGTGTCGCCGCAGCTGCTGGCGGCCATCTCGGAACGGCCGTGGCCCGGCAACGTGCGGGAACTGCGCAACGCCGCCGACCGCCACGCGCTTGGCATCGCGCTGCAGCCGGCAGAGGATCGCGGCCCGGTGGCGCAGCGGCTGGCGCAGCGGGTCGCAGCCTTTGAACGGGATGTGATCGTGGCAGCACTGGCGGCCCATGGCGGACGGCTGAAACCCGTGTATGAATCGCTGGGCCTGTCGCGCAAATCGCTTTACGAAAAGATGCAGAAACATCTCATCGACAAGACGCATTACGTCGAAAGCGGCGAGGATGGCGAAGGCTGATGGGCGGATTTCCACCCACCTGTCACAGCCGATGTTACCGAATCCACCCACTCCCATAGCCCGGATGCAAATTTAACGGGCGGCTTTCGCATGGCGGCATTGCGCCAAAGGCATGGCGCGCCCTAGCTGGGGGCGCTTCACAGGACCGCGCTGCCCCGGCATGCGTGGCCACTTGGAAAATCTGGGAGGATTTCAATGCGTTTCCTGACCGCCGCCGCCGCCGTTGCGGCCACTTTCGGCCTGTCGCCCGCCTTTGCGCAGGATGACCGCGCCGACTGGCCCTCGAGCCTGACCGTCGGCACCGCCAGCCAGGGCGGCACCTATTTCATCTATGGCACCGGCCTTGCCGGGCTGATCAGCCAGAACCTGAACGTGAACGCCTCCGCCGAAGTCACCGGCGGCCCGGTGCAGAACGCCACGCTGGTGGAAACCGGCGATCACCAGATCGGCCTTGTCACCATGGGCCCGGCCTATGAGGCATGGACCGGCAACAGCGAACTGGCCCCCGGCGTGGAGCACAAGTCGCTGCGCGCGCTGTTCCCGATGTATCAGACCCCGTTCGAAGCGGTGGCGCTGCAGTCCTCGGGCATCGCCGATGTCACCGACATGGCCGGCAAGCGCGTCTCGGTCGGCCCGGCTGGCGGCACCGCCGCCACCTACTGGCCGCGCTTCTTCGAAGTGCTGGGGATCGAAGCCAATATCAGCTATTCGGGCGCCAATGACGCGACCGGGCAGGTCAAGGACGGCCTGATCGACGCCTTCGCCTTTGCGGCAGGCGTGCCGATTTCGGCCTTTGCGCAGATCGCGGCGGAAAACCCCGTCAACATCTTCGGCTTCACCGACGAGCAGCTGGCCCAGATCCTCGAAGCCATGCCGGAAGTCGCGGAATTCGAAGTGCCGGGCGGTCTGTATCAGGGCTTCCCCGACAGCCACAAGACCGTGGCGATGTGGAACTTTGCCGTGGCGCATCAGGACATGCCGGAAAGCCTTGCCTATGAAATCACCAAGCTGGTGATGGACGGCAACGAGGCGATGATGCAGATCCACGCCACCGCCGCCGAGACCATCCCGGAAAACGCCGACAAGAACTCCTTCATGACCTATCATCCCGGCGCCCTGCGCTATTTTGATGAAAAGGGCATCGAGATCCCGGCAGAGCTGCGCGACTGACGCCGCCTGCCTTCCGGGGGCCCGCGTGGCCCCCGGTTGCTGACCTGCTTTCCCGTTCACCTTGATCGGACCGGCCTTCGGCGCTGACCGGACGGACCGCGCCGACGGAGATTCCTCATGTCTGTTGATGCTGCTGCCGCGGCAGGGGCGGGCCCCGTCATCGCGCAAGACGTGGATGACGAGCCGATGGCCCCCAACCAGCGCGACCCGCAGGCGCGGGCCGGGCTGATGATCGCGGCCCTCTGCGCCGCCTATACCCTGTTCCATCTGGTCGTCATGGTGCTCTACCCGCTGGAGACATGGACCTATCGCATGATGCACCTCTGCGGCGGTCTCATCATCGGCTACCTGACCTATTCCGCCCTGACCCAGAGCGACGACGCCGCAGACCCCACCTCCTCCCGCCGTGGCCCGATGGAAATCGCGCTGCTGCTCGCGGCTGCCGCGGGCGTGATCTACGGGCTGGCCGTGGTGGCCTATGCCTGGGGCGCGTGGTGGCTGGCCGGGGTCGCCATGCCCCCCGCCTTCGGCTTCAGCACCTATGGCCTGCCGCTGGCGCTTGGCACCACCGCCGCCATCGTCGCGGGCTGGATCTGGTCGCCGCGTGACCGCGCGCGGGTCTATCCGGGTGATCTGCTGCTCTGCCTCGCCTCCATCGCGGTGCTGGGCTACATCCTGTTCGTCGTGGGGGCGCTGCGGATGCGCGCAGGCACGGCGCTGGCGCAGCCCGGCGATCTGTGGGCGGCGGTGACCGGTGTCCTGCTGATCCTCGAACTGACCCGCCGCCTGACCGGGCTTGCGCTCGTCGTCATCGTCGGCGTGTTCATCGCCTACAGCTTCCTCGGGCCGTGGCTGCCCGGTTTCCTGAACCACCGCGGCTATACCGCGACGCGGTTCTTCACCTATATCTTCACCGATCAGGGCGTGCTGGGCGATCCCATCGCGGTCTCGTCGACCTACATCATCCTGTTCATCGTCTTTGCCGCCTTCCTGCAGGCGTCCAAGGTCGGCGATTACTTCGTGAACTTCGCCTTTGCCTGCGCCGGTCAGGCCCGCGGCGGCCCCGCCAAGGTGGCGGTCTTTGCCTCCGGCCTCATGGGCATGATCAACGGCACCTCGGCGGGCAACGTGGTCTCCACCGGCTCGCTGACCATCCCGCTGATGAAGCGCGTGGGCTATTCGGCAAAATCCTCCGCCGCGATCGAGGCCACCGCCTCCTCCGGCGGGCAGATCCTGCCGCCGATCATGGGCGCGGGCGCCTTCATCATGGCCGAGGTGACGGGCATTCCCTATACCGACATCGTGGTGGCGGCGATCATTCCGGCCCTGCTCTATTTCGTGTCGGTCTATTTCATGGTCGACCTGCAGGCGCTGAAGCTTGACATGAAGGGCCTGCCCCGGTCGGAACTGCCGCGCTTTGACGTGCTGATCAAGCAGGTCTACCTGTTCCTGCCGATCATCATCCTGATCTACACGCTGTTCGCCGGCTATTCGGTGATCCGCGCAGGCGCCATGGGCATGGCCGCCGCCGCGGTGGTCAGCTGGCTGACCCCCTACAAGATGGGGCCGCGCCAAATCTTCAAGGCGCTGGACATGGGTGCGCGCATGTCCATCCAGATGGTCGCGGTCTGTGCGGCGGCGGGCGTCATCGTCGGCGTGATCGCGCTGACCGGCGTGGGGGCGCGCTTCTCCTCGCTGCTGCTGACCATCGCCGACCAGAACCAGTATCTGGCGATGTTCTTCGCCATGTGCATCTCGATCATCCTCGGCATGGGCATGCCCACCACGGCGGCCTATGCGGTGGCGGCAGCGGTCGTGGCGCCGGGGCTCATCGCGCTTGGCGTGCCGGTGCTGGTCGCGCATTTCTTCGTGTTCTACTACGCGGTGATGTCGGCCATCACGCCCCCGGTGGCGCTGGCCGCCTATGCGGGCGCGGCCCTGTCGGGATCGGATCCGATGAAGACCAGCGTCGAGGCCTTCAAGCTTGGCCTTGCCGCCTTCATCGTGCCCTTCATGTTCTTCGGCGCGCATGAACTGCTGATGCAGGGTGAACCGCTGGACATCATCCATGCCACGGCCACGGCGCTTCTGGGCATGTTCCTGCTCTCCGCTGGGGTGATCGGCTACTACTTCGGCCATGCCTCGCTGCTGGTGCGGCTGGTGCTGGTCGGGGCGGCGCTGTCGATGATCTCGGTGGGCTGGATCACCGACCTGATCGGTCTCGCCTGCGCCGTGGCGCTGTTCCTGTGGCAGCGCCGCGTGGTCACCGCCGCGACCCTGTCGCATGGCAAGACCGACTGAGCACACGACACCAGATGACACCGGCAGAGGCCCCCGCAACGCGGGGGCCTTTTGCCATGCGCCGCCGCAGGGCGCCTGTGCCGCAGCGACAGGCCCGCACCGCGCGCTATCTTGGCCGGATCAGCCCCTTCCCAGCCCCGGATGCCGCCATGCCCGCAGACCCGCCCAAGCCGCCGCCCCTGCCCCTGCCCGCCTCGCGCCTGTCGCGGATGACCCGGCTCGGCGGGCTCGCCACGCGCATCGCAGGCGGGGTCGCGGCAGGCGGAGCGCGCGAGCTGGCGCAGGGACGGAGTCCGCGCTGGAACGACCTGCTGCTGACCCCCGCCAATGCCCGCAGGCTGGCGGATGAACTCTCGCGGATGCGCGGCGCCGCCATGAAGATGGGGCAGCTGCTGTCGATGGATGCAGGCGAGCTGCTGCCGCCCGAGCTGGCGCAGATCCTGTCGCGCCTGCGCGCCGAGGCCAATCCGATGCCGCCCCAGCAGCTGAAGACGGTGCTGACCGCCGCATGGGGGCCGGACTGGCTGCGGCGCTTCCAGCGCTTCGAGGTGCGGCCGCTCGCGGCGGCGTCCATCGGGCAGGTGCATCGCGCGCTGACCCGCGACGGGCGCGATCTGGCGATCAAGGTGCAGTATCCCGGCGTGCGCCGCAGCATCGACAGCGACGTGACCAATGTGGGCGCCCTGCTGCGGCTGTCGGGTCTGGTGCCGCGCGGGCTCGATCTGGACGCCCTTCTGGCCGAGGCCAGGCGGCAGCTGCATGAAGAGGCCGACTATCCCCGCGAAGGGGCCTGCCTCCGCCGCTTCGGCGCGCTGCTGGAGAATACGCCCGACTTCCACGTGCCTGCGCTTGTGCCCGACCTGACCACAGACTGCGTGCTCGCCATGAGCCACGAGCCGGGCCACCCGGTGGAGGATCTGGTCGCTGCCCCGCAGGAGGAGCGCGACCGGGTCGCCACGCTGCTGCTGGGGCTGGCCCTGCGCGAGCTTTTCGAGTTCGGCCTGATGCAGACCGACCCCAATTTCGCCAATTACCGCTACCAGCCCGAAACCGGCCGGATCGTGCTGCTGGATTTTGGCGCGACGCGCAGCTTTGCCCCGCCGTTCCGCGCGCTCTGCCGCGAGATGCTGCGCGCCGGGCAGAGCGGCGAGCGGGAGGCGCTGCGGGCCGCCGCACAGGGCTTCGGCCTGCTGGAGGCCCGCACCCCGCCCGGACTGGAGAAAACGCTGCTCGATCTGTTGACGCTGGCGCTGTCCCCGCTCCGCACCACGGGCGAGTTCGACTTCGGCCGCTCGGATCTGGCGCAGCGGCTCAATGCGGCGGGGCTCACGCTGGCCGAAGAGCGCGCAGAGCTGCCCCTGCCGCCTGTGGACGCGCTTTACGTGCAGCGCAAATTCGGCGGGCTCTATCTGCTCGCAACCCGCCTGCGCGCCCGGGTGGATCTGCAAGCCCTGACCGCCCCCTACCTGACACCCCCCGCCCCCGCCGAAGACAGTCAGTGAAGCGTCTTGCCCCATAGCTTTCGGCGCCAGAACCTAAATTCAGCGAAAATCCAGTCCTTTCAACGGAATTACCCCAAAAGTTTCGCAGGACAAATCGGAAACGAATGGGCAACCTGCGAAACCTGATTTTGCCCCTTTTGCGGGGCCATCTGCCCCTGATCTGCCCCCGTCCCTATCGCCTTTGCGTCACGCCAGGCGCCCTGCCTGCTGGCGCGACTAGACAAAAGGTCTAGGCCCGGCTGGTCACTCCCTCCTTATGCTGCGTATAACAACCTTTTTGAGGTTTCGTTTTTGACTGCCAAATGGAGGAGAAGAGATTGCTAAACAACATTGGCCTGCCCGGCCTGATCCTTGTCGCCCTTGTTTGCTGGGGTATCTGGAGAATTTTCAATCGCGAAAAGAAGCCGTGATCCAGAAGCCGCTGCAGCTCTGCCTGCGGCCCGGCACCTCAGAATAAGACTCACCTGATCCCCCTGCATCTGGTTTTCCGGCGGCTCCGGAACGCCCGTTTACCGGTGGATATCGGAACCTATCGACCGGCCTTTCAGCCTCTCTTTGCGCGCCACACTCGGGCGTCATGTGAAGCTGACGGGCCTTGCCTATCGGAAAGCTGAATACCCTGATGTCGCTCCTGTCGCTTCTGCGCAAACTCTTCGCGCCTGCCCGCCGCAAACCCGCACCACCCCCGGAAAGACCGGAAAGGCCGCGCACCGTCCATACCCGCCCCTCTCTGGCGCCGCAGCCGCAGACCGCCCCACCAGACCCCATACAGGCCCCCAGTCTGCGAAAACTGCAGGGACGCTGCTATGTGATCGACGGCGACACCATCGTCATCAACGGCACCCATATCCGACTTGCAGGCATCGATGCCCCCGAGATGGATCAGCCCTGGGGAAGAAAGGCCAAGTTCGCCATGGTGACCCTGTGCAAAGGCCATGTCATCACGGCGGAGCTGGACGAAAGCACAAGCTATGACCGGCTGGTCGCCAAATGTTACCTGCCAGATGGCACCGATCTTTCCGCAGAGATGGTGAAACAGGGCCTCGCGCTGGATTGGGCAAAATTCAGCGGCGGAGCCTATCGCCATTTGGAACCCGAAGGGGTGCGAAAGAAACTCTGGCGCGTCTCCGCCAAACATCAGGGACGCCTTAAGATGGAGAAAACCCCTTAGGGCTCTCACCGATCCAGCCCAGTCTGCTGATTACGACAGACGCGCTTTGAAAGCATCTTCTACCTTGCCGGAAAAACCGGCCCGGATATACACCTAGAGAACTGCGGCACAAAGACCGCTTAAAGACTCAGAGGGACGATATGCGTTTGCGACATCTTCTGGCGGCGGGACTTTCGCTCGCCTTCATGAGCCTCACGGCTTGCGGGACAACCTACAGCTTGCCCGAGGTCAGTGAAGGCTCCGAAGCTCAAGCCCGGACGATGTTCGCTGCGGAACAGTCCAAGACCCATCGGGCAAAGACGTCTTCGCAGGCGGCAGTGGCCCGGCTGGAGCGCGTCGCTTCCCGGGTGAAGCCGGTCGCATCTTCGTTCTGCCAGTCGCAGCTGGGGGAACGCGCAGATAAATCCTGTGATTTGCCCATCCTGATCGACCGCGACATGCCGGTCGCGAACGCCTATCACACCCGCGATGCCGAAGATCAGCCCTATGTCGCAGTGACCGTCCCCATGCTCCTGGAGATCGGCAGCGATGACGAACTGGCTTTTATCCTCGGGCATGAATACGGCCACCACATCGCGGACCATATCGAGAAGGGCCGCCAGCAGGCGCTTGCAGGTGCGCTGATCCTTGGCGCGATCACAGCGGCAGGACAGGCCTATGCCACAGAAGCCAACCCCTATCGCTACACCGGCGGCGACAGCGCCGAGATGGAGCGCAATGTTAACCTAGGCATGGCGCTGGGGCATAGCGCCTACTCCCAAAGCTACGAACTCGAATCGGACGTGATCGCCACCCATATCACCCGGGCCGCAGGCTACGATCCCATCGAGGGCGCGAAGTTTTTCGCCCGCGCCGCGGCTGCCAAGACAAGCGCAGGCAACCTCTCCTTCTGGGGCACCCACCCGCCAGATGCCGTGCGGCTCGCCACTGTCATCGAGGCGGAGAAGGCGGCAAGCGCAGGTCAAGCTCTGGCGCGCAAGGCGCGCTGAGCGCACATTTATAAGCTCGCCCATCACAACCTCAGGCTCCCCGCCACGGAAGAAGTGCCAGAGCGGGGAGAGCTATGGCCAAGGAATACGAACGTACCAGCGTTCCGGAGCCTGCAGTGCTGGCAACTGAAGGCGAGATCCAGAGAGGGTTCCCTTGACCCATCGAGCTCTCGGTTAGGAATTGCCAGCGTCCAGAAGGGCGGAAAGCCGACCTTCGCTGCATCTTGGAAGAACGGCAGAGATGCGGAGGAAATTCCTCTAATCTCGAATTACACAGCTTGAAATTGCACCCATAGTAGCGTTCGAGGGGACATGCGCAAGATAGACAGAGCTTCGATCGAAACACCCTCATCGCTTCTGGGGTCAGCAGCAATCAATGCCTATAATGAAATTGCGAGAGCCATTAGTGCTGATCGCGTTTCGTTCGTGCGACGTATTAGTGTAAATCACGAAATATATTCTTCTCAAGAGGTCGCGCACGCGCTTCTGAAATTATTCTCGGAAAAGTGTGCGTATTGCGAACAGCGAGTGCAAGACGTTAATATTGATCATTTTCGGCCAATCGGCGCAGCAGCCGACCAAGGTGAGCGAAATACATCGCTACATCATTATAGCTGGTTAGCCTACGATTGGCGCAATATCTATCTAGCTTGCCGAGAGTGCAACGCATCTAAACGCAATCGCTTCCCGGTAAAAGGGCCCAGGCTGCCACTCCTAGTTGCCCTTGATGAAGCTAACGCTAGAGAAGCTCCGCTCCTATTGAATCCGTGCGAAGACGATCCGACGAAGAGTTTTGAGTTTGACCTTGGTGGGGTGTGCTTCGGACGCGACACGGTGGGAAAGATGACGATTGCAGTCCTCAATCTAAATAGAGATGACCTAGTAAAAGCGCGATCTTCAGCTTTTCGGGAGTATCTCGACCAGATACGCAACGGACTGTCGAATACTGAGAGCGAAGTCTTCGACATAAGGCGACCTCATATCGGTGGGTTCGAAATTTTGGCTCGGCGGTCGGCAGGAGCTGTTGCGCGATTTCTCGACCTAGATATTCCCACGCGTTCGAGAGAGCTGAATTTCTTCGTTAAGCACCTGCGAGATTTACCTCAGAGCGATTTTTTTAGGATCGTGCAAAGTTCTGTTTCCTCAAGCAGCGTTGGCAGAGTCGGCGCTGGATATCTGGACGTGGTGCAACGCCGCGTGCCGACCGAGACATTAAGGTTCGAACGCCATATTAGTGGTGTTAAGATTGAGAACTTCAAGGGGATTGATAATCTTGAGCTTAGGTTTCCCGAGGTGAGTCCTGAGGGGCATTCGGCTGGTTGCATGATGCTATTGGCCGATAATGGTGCCGGAAAAACTAGTGTCCTGCAAGCCATAGCCTTGGCGATGATGGGCGCGGAGCGGGCAAAAAAGCTCAAAATCAGGCCAGACCGTCTATTGCGCAATAGCGGGGCGACAGAATGGGGCATCCTGTCAAAAAAGCCTGCGCGAGTACGAGTCGAATATTACTCAGGTGACCATTCCGAGATAGTGGTCGACCCTATCCGGCTGGAGTTTGACGGCTATAGCAAATATCCCGATGCTCTTATCGCCTATGGGGCTCACCGATTACTTGACCACCGGACTAGGCGTAGCAAACTCTCAACTGCACGCGTCGCAACGCTCTTTGACAGCAAAGCCGTCATTGCACATCCTGAGGCTTGGCTTGCGCGAAGTCATATTCTGTTCGAGCCGATTGCGAGAGCATTGGCTGAAGTGCTTTTACTTCAGGATGGCGATGGTTTGGTCCGAGACGATAGCGGAAACATTTTCGTTAAAACATACGGCCAACCGACACCCATCGAGGTTCTAAGTGACGGCTATCGATCAGTCATCGCGATGGCTGTCGACACGATGCGCTGGCTTCTTGCTGATTGGCCTGAACTCGAGACGGCCCGGGGAGTTGTTTTAATTGACGAGGTCGACGCGCACCTGCACCCAAGATGGAAGTTACAAATCATGAAGGCCTTACGCGAGGCCATGCCTCAGGTGCAATTTATCGCGACAACACATGACCCGTTGTGCTTACGTGGTATGGGGCCGGGAGAGGTCTCCGTAATGAAGAGATCATCGCTTCAACGGTTCGACCTTGTTACAGAACTACCAGATTTTCGCGGGATGAGCGCCGAACAATTGTTGATGTCGGATTATTTTGGCCTTTCGACGACGTCCGACCCAACTCTTGACATTCTTATCGCACGCAAAGCTGACGACTTTACCCATAGTAGTTTAGATTTATCTGAGAGGATCGGTAGTATCTTCGACGGGCTGCTTATTGGCGATAGTCCGCAGCGGCAGATTGCGGACACAGCGATGCTCAAGTATCTTCGAAATCGTCCTTCCCGTACTGGCAAGGAGGTTTCGGAAAGCCGCAGGCAGGCAATTGAAGCCGTTCTGGCTGCGATTGAGGCGGGTCACGTTGAACAATGATCTTTGTTTCCCGTCCCAAAAAAGGTCCAGAATCATTGCGCGGATCGACCTCCCATGGAGCGATAGAGTTCAACTCCAACAAAGCTCTATTCAACGCCAATCCCCTCAGTCGATTGGTATTCACCGCCTACAGAAGGGCTGACGTCAAGCAGGCGCTTTATATCGTGTTTGACGAGAAGTGCGCATATTGTGAAACCCGATTTGGAGCTAGTGGTGATGGCGCCGTCGAACATTATCGACCGAAGGGTAGATTTATTGCTGAAAACCGCCCGGGCTACTGGTGGTTGGCCGCAAGGTGGGACAACCTTTTGCTCAGTTGCCAGCACTGTAACGAGAGTCGCGGACAGATCATAGTCACGCCGGGCATGACTATGGAGGAAGCGACTCGTCTCCATCGCGATACCCTTAAAAAGCCCACCCATGGCAAAGGAAATCAGTTTCCTATCAAGGGTGTTCGTCGGCGGCCCAAAAAAGAGGATGCCCTCCTTATCGATCCTACCCGCAGAGATCCGAGGAAACATCTCTACTTCCCACCCGATCAAGGGATCAGTCTTGCTGTTCCTCGAGAAACCCCAACGGGCCCCGACGTCTATGGATTAGCTACGATAAATGTCTCAGCGTTAAATAGGTTCCGACTGGTGCGCGAGCGAACAGGCGTTCTCATGGATTTGCGGAAGCACGTCCTGGAACTGGAGAGTAGTCTCGACGCTGCGGAAGCCGCCCAAGACCAAGCAGCTAAACATGCGGCCAATACTCGGTCTACTACGGCTTTAGCCGCGATCGCCGCTCGTGCGGCCAAGAATCGACCGTATTCTGCCGTTGCACAAGACCTGTACCTGCGGCTGATTGAGTGGATGCGAGCGGAGCGCCGCGACGGCGTGCGATTGCCTGTACCATCTTTGATTGCCTCTAATTTACTCTGAGGACATTTTGGGCTGTTGCTTGAGTCATCGCACATGCAGCATTTCCCCCGGTTGCCATTCTGCACTGTAGCTTGCGCTCACGGTCCAGTAGCTACCAGAGCTGGTTCGCATGGTGACATTTTCGCTTCGCCGACCGCTTTGACGACGGCATCCGTAGCCATGTCCAGACTGCCATGCGGCACAGCAACAGGGGAGTTTGCGGCACTACGGGTGGCAGCGCACCTGGCGCTGCGCAGGAACGTGACCGGCAGCTTCGGGCTGGGGTCCGGCCGTGCTCCATGTACGGCCTGAATGTCGGCTTAGGGCCGTTCGCGCCGTTGTAGCTCTGTGCAAATGCAGCGACAGATGAAGGGCGTGAGATGCCCTGCATCCGTTTTTTCCGCTAAAGTGTCTGTAAGCACGCCTTCTTCACGTCTTCCCGCCCACCCCCTTCACCCAGCGCGACCAGGCGAAGGTGCCGCCGCTGAGCAGGCCATAGAGCAGCGCCGCGATGGCGAGCGAGGCGGCGTTGAGGTCGATGGTGAGCAGGCCTGCCGCCTTGTCATAGGTGACGAAGGGCAGCGTGGCGGCGAGGCCCGCGAGGGGCAGCAGGATGAAGACCCGCAGCAGCAGGGCGATTTGTCCGGTCATGATGTGTCCTTTCAGGGAAGATGCGCCAGCGGCGCGGGGAATGCGGCACGCGGGCCGCAGGAACGGGCCAGCGCGCGCCAGCCGGTGATGGGGATCAGGCCCAGCCTGCCGGGGCCCAGTCTTCGGGCCGCACGGGGAAGCCAGGGCAGAGCTTGGCGGCGAACTCATTGTGTCCGGCGATACGGGTGATGGGGGTGCGGGCGCAGGCGCGGACGATGACGGTGCGCATCGCGGACAGGGTGGCGTCGGTGTAGAAGTCCTCCGCCCGCGCCATGCGGGCGATGGTGCGCACCGGCACCATGGAATAGCCCAGCGATCCGGCGTTGTGGCCGATGGCATGGGCGCCGATCTCGCCCCAAGGGCGGCCCTCGATCACCTCGCCGTCGGGGAAGATCACGCCGTGATAGCCGATGTCGCGCCAGCCCTTGTCCATGTGCCAGCGGCGGATTTCGGCGAAGAGCTCGGCATTGCTGCGGCCCTGCCCCCAGCCGGTGGGCGTGGCTGTGGTGTGGATCACGAACAGCTGCACCAGATGCCCCGCCCTGCCCTGGTACAGCCGGTTGCCATGACCCGGGCGCAGCACCGGCCCGGCGCGCTGCGGCGCGGGCTCAGTGACAGCCCCGGAGCGCGGCAGGCCATCGGCGGCGATCAGGGCGCCAAGCGCCCGGTCCAGCTCCGGCGTCCAGACCCGGCTCAGCGGTCCCTCAGCCAGATAGCCTAGGCCAATCAGGGCCCGCCCGATCTCCAGCACCGAATCGCCCCAGCGCCCCTGATGGGCATCGCGCAGCGCCTGAAGCCCGGCCCGGGTCTTTGGCCCCCAGAGCCCGTCAGCTGGACCTGCAGAAAAATTGAGCGCGGAGGCCGCTGTCTGCAGCAGGCGGATGTCCTCTTTCATTGTTTTCTCCTCACAAGCAAAAGGCCCCGCACAAAGGCGGGGCCGCAGGGCAGATGGGGATTGAGATGCACAGCAAGTAGGCAACCGCCTGCGCTTCAAGCGGCTACTGCGCGAACCCGCAGGGCTTTTGTGCAAAATACGTGAACAAACCTGATTATTGTTTCCAATAAATCGGATTATATATGGTATGATCTAAAGCTAGGGTCAGTCCGCGAACGTGGCCGGCATATAAACCTGCGGTTCCCCAACCCATGGCTGCGTTCGCACCTGCATAGCCGGAATTGCAAAAACTCGCTCTCGCCTTCTCGGCGGAATGCTTCATGTTCCGTCTCGTGAGCGCAGCCTGAAGTTTTCGAGTATGGCCGCACGCGGTATCTGCTGCGCTCACGCGGTCCTCCCCTCAGCTTTCATCCCCTCGCGCCTCAGGACCATGGCGACGCGACACTTCCCGGCACGACGCAAACCACAGGCATAGCCAGCACGGGACCGCGTCAGCCCGCGCAATTTGGGCGCAACAGGTAGGCATCTACCGGTCTGAGCCTGTAGCGTGAAACCGTGAGCGCGTCCGCGCAGGCCCCTTACCCGCGCACAGCACCAGTGGCGCCTCGAGTGTCGCGCTCACACCCATCCTCATTTCTGAGGATCGCCCCCGCCGCCTGCCCCGGCGCGCAGCAGCGCCATGACGAAGCGCGAGAGTGCGGGGGCTTCCACGCCAAGCGCCAGCAGGCCCAGCATGGGATAGACCCAGCCGGGCACCTCCTTGGCCAACACGTCCATGCCGATATCCGCGACAAAGAGGGCGATGATGGCCAGGAGGCTCAGCACCTGCGCCCAGCGGATGCGCTTTTCCGTCTTGCTCATGCGCCCTCCTTCACCAGCAGCCGCAGCGCGCGGCCTGCCATGCGCGTGACAGACCAGCTGGCCAGAAACACCACGCTGCCGCTGGTGGAGGCATAGACGGCCAGAAGCGTGACCAGCAGCACCGGCACAAGCCCCGCATAGGCATCAAGATAATGTCGCGCGACGGCAGTCAGGATGGGGTTCATGGTGTCGGCACCTCGGGGGAATGGGGAGCGGAAACATGGCAAGACTCCGCTTCCGGACTAGGGAGAACGGAGCCTGCCTCTACGGCGCGCTTGCCTCCTTGCAGCCGCCGTGCCACGGTCGCCTTCAAGTTGTACATCGTGCCAGTCCAAGCCACCCGACCATGCAAGGGGCCTGCGCGTGACCATCGGAAGTTTTCTGACAGCTATTCTTACAATCTGCTTTGCCCTCGGAATTTTGTTTGTCGAACTGGTTGAGCACGGCACCCTTGTGCCGCGCACGCAGATGGGCGGCATGATGGAGCATGTGATCCTCTTTGCCGCGCTGGTGCTGCCCGCCGCGCTGTTCCGCCCGCGCTGGATGTTCTGGCTGGTGCCGCTGGCCTGTTGCTTCGCCATCGGGATGGAGCTGCTGCGGATCGACCAAAGCCATGTCCATGGCTATGACGTGATCGCGGATATTTTCGGCATCATCCTTGTGACCGTCACCGTCCCGCTGCTGCGCGCCATCGGCGCCTTCATCGCCTCAAGTTGGGAGTGATCCGGCTGCCCTGCCCCTAGGCCACCTTCCGGCCTCAGACTCGAGATCGTGCCGCGACAGGGCGGTGAGGAGCGCGGGCAGCATCAGGAGGCGCGCGCCAGGCGTTCGGCGTCCATCACGCGGAAGGCGGCGGCGGTGGCGGTATTTGCGCCGGGTGAGCCGGGGGCCCAGGCAGCGGTGGCGAAGGGCCAGTGCCGTGGCATCGGGCTGTTGGCGCCGTCTGCCGCCTCATAGCAGGTCGCCGCCCGGGTCAGCTCGCCATAAAGCTGCTGGTCATTGGCGGCGTCGGTATAGCCTTCGGCGCGCAAGCGGGTCAGCGCGTCATCAATATCAGCCTGATCTGGCATCCTTGTCTCCTTATGTGGCGTTCTGGGTGAGGATGTTGCCGGAGCCGCTGCCCGGCAGGACAAGCCCGGTCGCGCCCAGCTCGGTCGCGAGGCTGTTGTTGATCGCAAACGACTTGGTGACGAGCGCGGCAAACTGGATGTCGGCGCTGGCGCCAGCCCCCGCGCTGTGGAAGCTCACGCCCTCCACCCGCATCCCGGTCACCGCTGCAGCCGGATCGCAATGCACGCCGATGCTGGTATAGCCCGACACGCTGCCACCGCGGATCACGCAGCCTGCAGTGCGGGCATAAACACCCTTGGCGCCGCCGCTGATGTCGCAGTCCAGCACCCGGCCCCGGGTCGCCACGTTCTGGATCCCGGTCTTGCCCGCCGCCACCGCGATGACAGCCCCCTGCACCAGCGCATCGGCCCCGGTCAGGCGCAGACCATAATTGGCGGCCCCCATGTCGGGGATCTGCACCGGACCAAGACGCGCGCGCGCCCCGGCCAGCAGCACCACCTCGCCCGTGGCCGCAGGCGCGCTGATCACGCCACCGCCGATGCCGAAGAACGTGCCCTCGCCCTGCAGGTTGACCGGAGAGGTCTCCGCCAGCGCCGCCAGCTGCTGCACGTTGGAATAGGTGACACCGCTGTAGTTGCCCTGCCCGCGATAGGAGCGGCCATAAAGGTTGGTCTGGTCCAGCTGGTCGATGCGGTTGCGCGATCCGGCATTGTCGACGCCCTTCGCATTGCGCGTCCGGATCGTGTGAACCGTATTGTTGGCAGACCCCGCGCTGAACAGCACCGCGTCATAACGGCTGGCCTCCTCGGCCACATCCGTCAGGCCCTGATCCACATACAGCAGCTGCGCCGCGTTGCGCGCCCCCGAGATCACCACGCCATAGCCCATATGCGGGCCGCGCACCTGACCTTTCAGGATATGGCTGTCGCTGCAGGCGAAGGTGATGTCACCGGCGGTCAGATCGGCCTTCAGGATGTTCTGGTTGGCGTAAATGTCGAAGGTGCCATACTCGCCCCCCGCCCAGAACTGCGGCCCGTTGGCGGCGGTGAAGGCCTTCACCGTGCCGCTGGCGCCATCCGAGCTGGTGAAGGTCTCGCCCACCGTGACCGTTCCTGTCAGGTCTTTGACCGTCAGCTGGCCATTGCCGTTGATCAGGTTCGACGGATCGGTGTTGGTCAGCGCCACCACGCCCGTGGCCCCGCCCGAGAAGCTGACCGCCGCCTCGCGCGCGGCATTGCCCACCGGCGCCGAGGTCTCGAAGATCCAGTAGGGCTGGTTCTCCAGCTTGGCCTCGATATGGGTGTTGCGGTGCGACAGGAAGCGCATCGCCCCGGCGGCTCCCTGAGCATCTTCGCAGTTGATTTTGACCCAGGAGGCCTGACAGCCATCCTGATCCGCGACGGTCTGATCTACCGCGCACGCGGTGTCCGATCCGCAGCGATAGACGATGCCGTCGATGCGGCTGACGATGCAGCGGTCGATCCGCAGCCCCGCGCCCACGATATGGCGCACCTCGAAATTGGTCAGCGCGCCCTGGCGCATGTTCTCGACCCAGATGCCGGTCTTGGCGGAATGCGCCGTGTCGCGGATCTCGTCGATGCTGCCGGTGATGGCAAAGCCGCTGGCCTCGAAATATCGGGCATCGATCCGCAGGACATAGTCCGGCGCGCCATGCGAGAAGAACACCGTGTTCTGCGCCCCGGCCCCCCGGATGCCCATCCGGATCTGGAAGCCGCTGACCGTGGGGCTGCCGATGAAGTCCAGACCTTGTGCCACCCGGAACCGCCCCGGCGGCAGCGCCAGCCCGTAATTCTTCGATCTGGCATAGGCGAAGGCCGCGTTGAACGCGGCATCGCAGGCCAGGGCGCCGGTCGGGTCCACTCCCGCCGCCGTCACCACCAGGCCCAAAGGCCCCGGGGCCACCTGCAGCTTCACCCCCGCCGAGGTCCGGATCAGATAATCCTCCGAGTCGGGCGCAACCTCGCGGCAGACATGGCCGCCCAGATCCCGCCACTCCGCCCCGACCCCCCGCGCAGGCTCCACCGAGGCCTGCAGGGCGGGCACGTCCTCATAGACCCGCTTGACGACCTTGGAATAATCCCCTCGCGCCCACTGTCCCGCAAAGCTGCTGGTGCTGGCCTCATTGACCAAAGGCACCAGCCAGTCGCCCACCGCAAAAGCCTGTTCGTCGACCGTGCCCGCCGCCGACACAAGATAATAGCTGCCACGCTCGGCACTCGCCGGGAATGTCCCGGACGCGGCATCCCAGTTTCCAGCCAGGCGGAGACCGGTGGCGATGGCGCCGAGCTCGGCATAAAGCGCATCGGCCACGGCCTGCACCGCCGCCTCATGGGCGGCTCTGGAGGTGAGCGGATGGGCGCTGCCGGTGACCGGCAGCCTGTAGGTGGGAGCAGCCATAGGGTTCTCGCTTAAGGGATGGTGAGCGGGATGGGATTGGAGGGCGGGGCGGCGGCGCCGCTCTGCAGCACCGGCACCACGAAGAAGGCGCCCGGGCCCTGCGGCAGGGCGCTGACGGTCTGGACGAAGAGTGTCACGCTTGTGAGGGCGCCATCAAAATCCGCGCTGGGGACAAGGCTCAGCGTGTCATTGCCCGAGGTTGCCGTCAGGGTCTGCAGGCTGCGGCCATTGGCGGTGATCGGGGCGCCGCTCTGGATCTCGCCGCCGCTGAGCTGCGGTGTCACCTGCCCGGCGCTGCGGCCCGTGATCGTGACCGCCAGCCGGAAGCGGCTGCCTGCTGACAGCGTGACAGGTTGTGTCAGACTGTCAGCGCTGCTCGGAAGATGCCGCACAGCGCCCGGCTCCTGCTGCCAGCCGCCGCCGAAGGTCCAGGCGCTGCCGTCCTCAAACTCCCCATTCTCAATCAGATCAACCGCCCCAAAAGAGCCCGCGACGATCTCGAACGCCCCGCCCGGGGTGACGGCGATGACCTCGGAGACCGGCACCGCCGCCGCAAACCCCGCGCCGGGATCGGCCCGATAGACCCGCAGCCCGGCCAGCGAGGACAGGCCAGGTGCTGTGCCGGTGAAGGTGGCGGCGCCCAGACCCGCGCTGCCGCTGACGGCGGGCAGGCCCGCGCCGATGGTGACACCGGTCAGCAGCAGCGGCTCGGACTCGCCGAACATGTAGCGCGCGGTCAGCCGCACCGTGTAGCGTGCCAGCGGATTGGCAGGCGCGATGAAGGCATAGGCCCGGCCACCCGCCTCGCGCATGTCCTCGCTGATGACCCCCGCCGCCATCCAGGGCCCGTCCGGCTCCACCCGGTACTCGAGGTAATGTTCGGAGGCCTCGCCGGGATCGAAGCTGAGAAAGATGCGCTCGATCCGGCTCCAGCCGGTGACCAGATCGAACTCCGGCCCCGTGGCATAGGTCAGATCCCTGGGCCCGGGATAGTCCGGCTCCGGCACCTCATAGGCGGGATCGTCCAGCGCCTCCTCCTCGCTGGCGGCATCCCAGGCATAGATGCCTGCATAATGTTCGCGCAGGGTGATCGGGCAGCGCAGCGCGAGGCCGCTCTGCCCCACCATGTCAAACGCCGGATGGATCGACTCCACCTTATAGGTGCCGTTGCGCGCCGAAAGCGGCGCCGGAAAAGCAACGGAGGCATTGGCGCCTGCCATCAGATCCAGCGCATCGGGCGGCGCGGTGCCCGAGATCACCTTCTGACAGCGCGCCCGCAGCCCCATGATCTTGCGCATGCGCGTATCGGTGCTGTCATCGCTCTGCCGCCATGCCGTCGATCTGGAATGGATCGACCGCAACCCGGTGATTGACGTGCCGAAGCTGACGGGTGGCGGCTATGAGCCATGGCCCGAGGCGCAGCTGCGCGCCTTTGAGGCCGCCTGTGATGCGCTGGAGGCCACCACCGCCCGCACCGCCTATGAGCTCGCCCTTGGCACCGGGCAGCGACTGGGGGATTGCGTGAAGATGCGGTGGGAGGATTTTGACGGCGAATACATGCGCGTGGTGCAGGAAAAGACCGGCGTGCATGTGTGGATCTTCTGCCCCGCCCGCCTGCGCGCCTATCTCGCCGCCCTGCCGAAGCGCGGCGCGCATATCCTTGCCCGCACCGCGACCGAGCCGCTGACCAAGCGGCGGGTGCAGATCAGGATCGAAGCGGTGCGCGACAGCATCGGCGCCATGTATGGCGCGGGGCGGCTTGTGCCGCATGGCTGGCGCTACAATGCGGCGGTGGAACTGGCGGAGGCCGGATGCAGCGATGCGGAGATCCAGTCGGTCACCGGGCACAAGACGCTGGAGATGGTCCAGAAATACCGGGGCCGCGCCAGCCAGCGCAAACGGTCGAAGCGGGCGCAGGAGGCACGGGAACGGAACGGGGGCAAAGCATGAATCTGCGAAACAAATTGCGAAACTCTTTCGCGGCGCCTGAGCGGCTTGCCCTCTGATCCGAAGAATTTCCTAGGAATTTCAATGTGGTGCGGGTGAAGGGACTTGAACCCCCACGCCTTGCGGCGCCAGAACCTAAATCTGGTGCGTCTACCAATTTCGCCACACCCGCACGGATCCCGCGACAGTGCCGCGCGATTGCGGCGGATACCTAGCAAACACGCGCGCCGGTGGCGAGAGCAAATTGCGGCCTCCCGTGCGGGATGTTCAGAGCCCCAGCGCGCGGAAGACCTTTGGCAGGTCTTCGGGCAGATCCTCGGCGATCAGCCCCGGGCCGAAGCTGCGGGCCGCCTCCACATGCAGCCAGGCGGCCGTTTCGGCGGCCATCATCGCCGGAAAGCCCCGTGCCATCAGCCCGCAGATCATCCCCGCCAGCACATCCCCCGCGCCCGCCGTGGCAAGCCAGTGGGCTGTGCGGTCGTAGACGGCGGCATTGACGCGGCACCGACCGTCCGGCGCGGCGATCACCGTGTCGGGGCCTTTGTAGAGCACCACACAGCCCGCCCGTTTCGCCGCCGCGCGGGTGGCGTCGACCTTGGAAAAGGCGGGGCCGGTCTCGGCAGGGGCGGTCAGCGACCCGGCGATGTCAGGGAAGAGCCGCGCAAATTCGCCGCCATGCGGGGTCAGGACGCAGGTGTCGTGCACCATTCCGAAGAGCGCCGCAGGGTCGTCGGCGAAGGCGGTCAGCGCGTCGGCGTCGAGCACGACACGAGGCCGATGCTCCGCCCGAAGCGCCACCGGCACCAGCGCCCGCGCCCGCCCGACCCCCAGCCCCGGCCCGAGGCAGAGCGCGTTGAGACGGCGGTCTTCCAGCAGCAGCGCCAGATCTTCCGCCTCCTCGACCCGGCGCAGCATCACTGCCGTGATCTGGCTTGCGACCTCCATCTGCGCCGAGCCCGGCGCGCCCAGCGTCACCAGCCCCGCGCCGACCCGTAGCGCCCCGCGCGCCGCCAACCGCGCAGCCCCTGTGCGGCCAAACCCGCCCGACAGGATCAGCGCATGGCCGTGGCCGTATTTATGGCCCGCATGTTTGCCCAAGCCGCGTGCATCGGGGGCCCCGCAGTCCTGCGTCACGTCGGTTTCGGCACGGGGCGATGCGGGCAACCCGATATCCCGCACCACCAGCCTGCCACATGCGGCGGGACCATCGGCCAGCACATGTCCCAGCTTGCGACTGTGAAAGGTCACGGTCAGGTTCGCCATGATGGAGGCGTCGCACGGATTTTCCCCGTCCAGCCCAAGATACCGACCACTATCGGCGCAAAGCCCGCTGGGGATGTCCACGGCGACGACATGCGGCGCGGCGCCCCCGCGCGATGCGGCCTGCCACCTGTTCACCTCCATCTGCACCCGCGCAAGAGTCAGGAACGGTCGGGCAAGACCCGTGCCAAACAGCGCATCCACGGCAAGGCGGCAGGTCGGATGGTCCTCGGCATAGCCGTCGATGGCCGCCTCCGTCAGCGGCGACACCTGCCCCAGCGCGCCCCAGCGCTCGTAATTCACCCGCGCGTCGGGCGGCAGCTTTTCCGCGTCGCCATAGTGGAACACGTCCACCTGCCAGCCGCGCGCGTGCAGCAGGCGTGCCACCACGAAACCGTCGCCGCCATTGTTGCCCGGCCCGCAGAGCACCACGGCGCGGTGTGGCCCCTCGGCCAGATCCGGCCATTCCTCCAGCACCGCCTCCACCACGCCGGCGCCCGCCCGCTCCATCAGATCGAGCCCGGTGACCGCCCCGCTGTCGATGGCGGCGCGTTCCAGACTGCGCATTTGTTCGGCAGTCAGAAGCTCGGCCATGCCTGTCTCCTCAGCGATTCATTTCTGCCTGTTTTGCAGACAAGTTGCACAAAATTTATACTCCTGACACAAAACCCCGCAGAACGGCGGCGCCCGGACGGCTTAGGCGATTGTGACGCCGCCCGAGAAGTGGTCTGGCAGGGTCCGACACGGGAACACGAGGAGACTAAGGCCATGAAGAAGGTCGAGGCGATCATCAAGCCCTTCAAGCTCGACGAAGTGAAGGAAGCCCTGCAGGACGCAGGGATTCAGGGTCTTTCCGTGCTTGAGGTCAAGGGATTCGGCCGCCAGAAGGGTCACACCGAGCTTTATCGGGGCGCCGAATATGTCGTCGATTTCCTTCCCAAGGTGAAGATCGAGGTGGTGCTGGACGACGAACAGGTCGACGCCGCCATCGAAGCGATCATTTCCGCCGCCAAGACCGACAAGATCGGCGACGGCAAGATCTTCGTGAGCCCGATCGAACAGGCCATCCGCATCCGCACCGGTGAATCCGGCTCGGACGCGCTGTAACGCCTGACCAAGAAAAATCCGGACCCAAATACAGAAAGGGAAGAAGGGAATGAGCAAGGACGCTGTTCTGAAACTCATGGCGGATGAGGACGTGGCTTACGTCGACATCCGGTTCACCGACCCGCGCGGCAAGCTGCAACACGTGACCGTCATGGCGGATCAGGTCGACGAGGACTTCCTTGAGGAAGGCTTCATGTTCGACGGATCGTCCATTGCGGGCTGGAAGTCGATCGAAGCGTCCGACATGAAGCTCATGCCCGACACCGAGAGCGTCTATATCGACCCGTTCTATGCGGAAAAGACCCTCTGCATCCATTGCTCGGTGGTCGAACCCGATACCGGCGAATCCTATGACCGCGATCCGCGCGGCACCGCTGCCAAGGCCGAAGCCTATCTCGTGTCCTCGGGCATCGGCGACACCGCCTATTTCGGCCCGGAAGCGGAATTTTTCCTGTTCGATGACGTCAAGATCGCCGTCACCCCGAACAAGGTGTCCTATCAGGTCGATGCCGACCACGCCGCATGGAACACCGACACCGATTTCGAGATGGGCAACCTCGGCCACCGTCCGACCTACAAGGGCGGCTATTTCCCGGTGAACCCCGCGGATGACGGTCAGGACATCCGGTCCGAAATGCTGTCGACCATGAAGCGCATCGGCATGAAGGTCGACAAGCACCACCACGAAGTGGCGACCAGCCAGCACGAGCTGGGCCTGATCTTCGGGACGCTGACCAAACAGGCCGACGACCTGCAGAAATACAAGTACGTCATCCACAACGTGGCACAGGCCTATGGCCGCTCCGCCACCTTCATGCCGAAGCCCATCAAGGGCGACAACGGCTCGGGGATGCACGTCAACATGTCGATCTGGAAGGACGGCAAGCCGCTCTTCGCGGGCGACAAGTATGCCGATCTCAGCCAGGAAGCGCTGTATTTCATCGGCGGCATCCTGAAGCACGCCAAGGCGCTCAACGCCTTCACCAACCCGTCCACCAACAGCTACAAGCGTCTGGTGCCGGGCTACGAGGCCCCCGTGCTGCGCGCGTATTCCGCCCGCAACCGCTCGGGCTGCGTCCGGATCCCGTGGACGGAATCCCCCAAGGCCAAGCGCGTCGAAGCCCGCTTCCCCGATCCTTCGGCGAACCCCTATCTGTGCTTTGCAGCCCTGCTGATGGCCGGTCTTGACGGGATCACCAACAAGATCGAGCCGGGCGAGGCCATGGACAAGAACCTCTATGACCTGCCGCCGGAAGAGCTGGCGGAAATCCCGACCGTCTGCGGCAGCCTGCGCGAAGCGCTGACCGAACTGCAGGCCGACATGGACTTCCTGCTGGCCGGCGACGTGTTCACCAAGGACCAGATCGAGGCCTATATCGGCCTGAAGATGGAAGAGCTGGAAAACTACGAAATGACGCCGCACCCGGTGGAATTCGCGATGTATTACAGCTGCTGATCCGTCAGCACCGAGACGACGAAGGGGCGCCCTGCGGGGCGTCCCTTTGCATTTGGGGCATTCGGGCAAAGGTCCGCCGCAACCCCGGCTTTCGCAATGACCCTTTGAGAATGTGCGCCCCTGCACTAGGTTGCCCCGTAACAGTGACCTTTCCGGAGTGACCAGATGCCCCGTGCCCTTTTCAAGGCCCTCGTGACCGCCACGCTGACATGTTCCGCCGGTGCCGCCCTTGCCGCGACCTGCGGCAACGACGCCAGCGGCTTCGACACATGGAAGCGCGAATTTGCCGCCGAGGCGCAGCAGGCAGGGGTTGGCCAGCGCGGCATCGATGCGCTGATGCGCGCGCCCTATTCCACCTCCACCATCCGCGCCGACCGCAACCAGAAGGGCGTGAAATACGCGCTGAATGAATTCATCCGCATCCGGCTGGGATCGGTGGACGGCTTTGCCGCCACCGCGCAGAAACGGCTCAACGGCAATCCCAACCTCTATCGCGGGCTTGAACAGACCTATGGCGTGCCTGCGGGCATCCTGCTGGCGATCCACGGCATGGAAACCGGTTTTGGCCGCACCATGGGCGACACGCCGGTGGTCAGTTCCATCAGCACGGTGGCCTATGACTGCCGCCGCTCTGACTTCTTCACCCCGCATGCGCTGGCGGCGCTGCAGATGGTGGATCGCGGCATGCTGGCCCCCGACCAGCGCGGCGCCGCCCATGGCGAGCTGGGCCACACGCAGTTCCTGCCCGGCAACGCGCTGCGCTACGGTCAGGACGGCAATGGCGACGGGCGGGTGGATTTCTACAACGAGGCCGACGCGCTGGCCTCCACCGCGAATTTCCTGCGCGCCAAGGGCTGGCAGCCCGGGCAGCCCTTCTCGGAAGGCACCGGCAATTTCCGCGTTCTGAACGAATGGAATGCCGCAACCGTCTACCAGCAGGCCATCGCGCTGGTGGCCGAGCGCATCCGCTGAGCCATGCGGCGGGGGCATCCCGGCAAAGCCGCCGGAAAGCCCCCGCTAGGGACGATTTGCGCCTAAATTCAATCACATTTGCTGGTCATCCTGAACATGATCCAAGTCAGGAGGACGACATATGGCTTCGGGGGACCATCCCTATGCCGGGCTGATCCTGCCGCTTTCGGCAGATCTGGACCCCGCGCCCTATCTTGAAGCCGTGGCAGAGGTGCTGACACGGCTCGACGCTGCCTCTGGGGCACCGGTGCGGCGGTCGCGCAAGCGTCCCGCGCTGATGGCGGACCGTTACGGCATCGCACTGGCGTTCGAGGACCGGCCGCAGCAGGGCGCAACACTGGTGCTGCGCCTGATCGCCCGCGATGGCGCCCCGCTGGACGAGGAACTGGCGTCGCGGCTGCTGTCGGATGTGGTGCTGGCGACGGTGCGGCTGGGTCCGGCGGAGCAGATCGAATGGTTCTCCCCCGAGACCCTCATCAGCCCCGAGGAATTCATCCGCCTGCGCAGCTATGTCTCCCCCCGCCGCCGCGCCTTTGCCCGACCGGAGCCGGAGGGCCTGCCGCAGCCTGACCGGATCCCCGGCACCGGGATCGCCCCCCCGCGCGAGCCGGTCGAAATCCCGTCCATTCTGGCGGAGGACGCGACCCCGCCCGCGCGCAGGCGTCTGGCCCTGCCGCAGATCCTGCGCGCGCTGGGGCGGATGCGGGTGATGCCGCTGCGGCTGCTGTCACGGGTGCTGTCGGTGGTGGCGCTGGGGCTGGTGGCGCATCAGACCCATCTGCTGAGCGGGCTTATCGGGTCGGTGCTGCACTGAACCCGGCTGCCGCGCGCGGCACCACAAAAGTATGGATCGAAAACACCACCGCGCGGCTGACCGGCAGCCGCACGAGGCACTGCCGTTCTGAGCGCAGATAGGGCGCCGCCGCAGGATTGCCCCGGTCACTGTTGTCGCGGCGCGGGCCGGGCTGGAACAGCGCCGGGTTGTCATGCCACAGCCGGTTGATCCGCATCAGTGGGCGGCCGGGCTGCACCCCGTCAAACAGCCGCTGCACGCGCCGGGCGATGCTGTCGTCATATTCGGGGATGGGGATGTGGATCGCGGTCAGCGGGCGCCCCATCTTCTGCGCCAGCCGCCAGCCTGCCGGAAAGCACAGCACGGCAGCGGTCAGCACATGTTCGTCGCCCTGCTTTTCCAGCAGGCACAGATCCTCCTGCACCAGATGACCCAGCGTGCCCATGGGATCGGCGCGGTCCAGCGCCACCATCCCGCCATCGGGCCGGGTCACGCGGCCTTCCTCGCGCTCAAATCCCGCTGGCAGATGCTCCAGCACCAGATCCAGCAGCTCCTCTGCGGCGGGGCGGGCCTCTGGCAGCATCTGCAGCACCGCCTCGCGCTGGTCGCGCAGCAGGCGGGTGCGTTCGGCCATCTGCGCCGCATAGGCGTCATCCACCATCAGCCAGTCGGCAGGCGCAAGCGGGCTGATCCCCGGCAGGGGTTTCAGCTGCGACACGTCATAGGGAAGCTGGGTTTGCAGGATCATGCCCAAGGCGTAGCGCGGCGCGGGCCGCGTGGGAAGCCCCCTCTGCACCGCCGGGCCCTGCTTTGGCGCAGGATGCAAAAAACCGCGGCGCAGACAGGCTGCGCCGCGGCGATGTCAGTCCAGATCCCGGGATCAGCTGCGGGCGCGGCCCACCAGCTTCCACAGGGCGGGCATCAGCAGCGCCGCCAGCGCCAGCTTCACCGCGTCGCCCACAAGGAACGGCGTCAGACCCCAGTCAAGGATCGGCTTGTCCCAGCCATAAAGCATCCCCAGCCAGATCAGGCCGGGCACATACATGATCACGTTGCCGATCAGCATCGCGCCCGCCATCTTGGGGGCGGAGCGGTCCCAGCCCGCGCGGGCCAGCATGCCAAGCGCCACGGTGGCCAGCACATAGCCCACCAGATAGCCGCCGGTGCCGCCCATCATGTAGCTGATGCCGTTGAGGTCAGCGGTGGAATTCTGGAAGATGTCCATGCCCAGCATGCCAAGGATCATGTACCCCATGATCGTCGCCAGACCCAGACGCGGGCCATAGGCGGCGCCCACGGTCAGCACGGCAAAGGTGCCAAGGCTCATCGCCACCGGCGAGCCGGGCACCGGCACCTTGATCTTGGCGCAGATGGCCAGCAGCGCGATGCCCGCCACGATCAGCGCGGCCTGTTTCAGCCGAAGGCCCGCGCCTTCGGAAGCGCCGAATGTATCCACCAGAACGGTGCGGTTCTGCACGAGGTTCATCGGGTCGTCCCCCTGTTGTCTTCAATCCCCTCCGTTCTGCCGCAAGCGCCTTCGCATCGCAAGCCCGGTTGCGCGACCACCGGCGGCATAATTTGCAAGGCCGCGCTTTGCAGCTGCAAATGCGCAGGGCCCAGACAAAAGGCCCCGCCAGTGCTGGCGGGGCCCCGGTCTGCCGAACCGCAAAGGCTCAGCTGATGCGCGACAGCAGATCGTTGAGCGAGGCCTTGGCATCGCCATAGAACATCCGCGTGTTGTCCTTGTAGAACAGCGGGTTTTCGATGCCCGAATAGCCGGTGCCCTGACCGCGCTTGGACACGAACACCTGCTTGGCCTTCCACACTTCCAGAACCGGCATCCCCGCGATGGGGCTGTTCGGATCCTCCTGTGCGGCGGGGTTCACGATGTCGTTCGAGCCGATGACGATCACCACATCGGTGGAGGGGAAATCGTCGTTGATCTCGTCCATTTCCAGCACGATGTCATAGGGCACCTTGGCCTCGGCCAGAAGCACGTTCATGTGCCCCGGCAGACGGCCCGCCACGGGGTGGATGGCGAACCGCACCTCCTTGCCCTTGGCGCGCAGGCGCCGGGTCAGTTCGGCGACGTTCTGCTGCGCCTGTGCCACCGCCATGCCATAGCCCGGCACGATGACGACACTGTCGGCTTCTTCCAGGGCAGAGGCCACGCCGTCGACATCGATGGCGACCTGTTCGCCCTCGATCTCTGCCGCAGGGCCCGTGCTGCCGCCAAAGCCGCCAAGGATCACGCTGATGAAGCTGCGATTCATGGCCTTGCACATGATGTAGCTCAGGATCGCCCCCGAGGAGCCCACCAGCGCGCCCACCACGATCAGCAGGTCATTGCCAAGGCTGAAGCCGATGGCCGCCGCCGCCCAGCCGGAATAGCTGTTCAGCATCGACACCACCACCGGCATGTCGGCGCCGCCGATGCCCATGATCAGGTGATAGCCGATGAACAGCGCGGCCAGCGTCATCAGCGCCAGCGGCAGGAAGCTGCCCGTACCGAAATACCAGAACAGGCAGATCAGCGACACCGCCGCCGCCCCGGCGTTCAGCATGTGCCCGCCCGGCAGCTTTTCCGCCTTGGAGCTGAGCTTGCCCGCCAGCTTGCCATAGGCGACCACCGACCCGGTGAAGGTCACCGCCCCGATGAAGATGCCAAGGAACAGCTCCACGCGCAGGATGTTGACCTCGACATTGGTCTTGTGGGCCAAGAGGCCCGCAAAGCCGTCCAGCGTGGCGCGGGTCGGCTCGTCCATGGCCAGCACGCGGCCCAGTTCGATATGGGCGATCAGCCCGACAAACACCGCCGCCAGACCGACCAGCGAGTGCATGGCGGCCACAAGCTGCGGCATTTCGGTCATCTGAACGCGCTTGGCCACGACAAAGCCGATGGCCCCGCCGCCCGCGATCAGCAGCAGCGACAGCAGCCAGAGGCCGGAACCGGGGCCGATCAGCGTGGCGAAGACCGCCAGCGCCATGCCCGCGATGCCATACCACACGGCGCGCTTGGCGCTTTCCTGACCGGAAAGCCCGCCCAGCGACAGGATGAAGAGAACCGCCGCGACCACATAGGCCGCCGTCGTGAATCCGAAGTCCATTGTCTCCACCCCCTTACGATTTCTGGAACATGGCGAGCATGCGCCGGGTCACGAGGAAGCCGCCGAAAATGTTGATCCCGGCCATGAAAACCGACAGCGCGGCAAGCAGGATCACCAGCCAGGAACCGGAGCCGATCTGCATCAGCGCCCCCAGAATGATGATCGAGGAGATGGCATTGGTCACCGCCATCAGCGGGGTGTGCAGCGAATGGCTGACATTCCAGATCACCTGGAAGCCGACAAAGACCGCCAGCACGAAGACGATGAAATGCTGCATGAAGCTGGCAGGCGCGACAAGCCCCACCCCCAGCAGCAGCACCGCCCCCACCACCAGCAGCGTGACCTGCGTCTTGGTCTGCGCCTTGAACGCGGCCACTTCCTGCGCGCGCTTTTCGGCGGGCGTCAGTTCGGGGGTCTTTTCCTTGGGCTTCTGCGCGGCGATCGCCTTGGTCTTGGGCGGCGGCGGCGGGAAGGTGACAGCCTTGCCATGGGCGATGGTGGCGCCCCGGATCACGTCATCTTCCATGTTGTGGTTGACGACGCCATCCTTGGCCGGGGTCAGATCCGTCATCATGTGACGGATGTTGGTGGCATAAAGCGTGGAGGACTGCGCCGCCATCCGGCTCGGGAAATCGGTATAGCCCACAATGGTCACGCCATTGTCGGTCACGATCTTCTCGTCCTTGACGGTCAGCTTGCAGTTGCCGCCGCGCTCCGCCGCCAGATCGACGATGACCGATCCGGGCTTCATGGCCTTGACCATGTCCTCGGTCCAGAGCTCCGGCGCCTCGCGATTGGGGATCAGCGCCGTGGTGATGACGATGTCCATCTCCGGGGCAAGCTCGCGGAACTTCGCCAGCTGCGCCGCGCGGAATTCCGGGCTCGACGGCGCGGCATAGCCGCCCGTGGCGGCGCCATCCTGCTGCTCTTCGGCGAAATCGAGATAGACGAACTGCGCGCCCATGGATTCGACCTGCTCGGCCACTTCGGGCCGCACGTCAAAGGCATAGGTCACGGCGCCAAGGCTGGTCGAGGTGCCGATGGCGGCAAGCCCTGCCACACCGGCGCCCACCACCAGAACCTTGGCCGGCGGCACCTTGCCCGCAGCGGTCACCTGCCCGGTGAAGAAGCGGCCAAAATTGTTGCCGGCCTCGATCACGGCGCGATAGCCCGCGATATTGGCCATGGAGCTCAGCGCGTCCATCTTCTGGGCGCGGCTGATCCGCGGCACCATGTCCATGGCGATGACGCTGGCGCCCTGATCGGCGGCGAGCTGCATCAGCGCCTCGTTGGAGGCGGGCCAGAAGAACGAGATCAGCAGCTTGCTCTCGGTCAGCCGCACCGCTTCCTCGTCGGAGGGCGGGCGCACCTTGGCGATGATGTCGGCCTGTGCCCAAAGCGCCTCGGCGCCCTCGACCACGGTCACACCCGCTGCGGCATAGGCCTCGTCGGCAAAGCCCGCAGCCGCCCCGGCCCCGGCTTCGATCAGGCACTCATGACCCAGCTTCTGCAGCTGCAGCGCCGAGTCGGGTGTCATCGCAACCCGCGCCTCTCCCTCGAAAATTTCCTTGGGCGTCCCTATCTTCACGTATGTCGTCCCCCTTGCCATGCGGAAGGCGTTGGTGTCATGTCCTTCGCCGGTTGCCCAAGGGGTAGCCGCAGCACGGCACATGGGCAACCGGATCAGGATCGTTAAGCACATCCCTGTGTGATTTTAAAGCCATCTTCGCATTTGTTGCGCACGAGTCCGGACCCTGGAAACAAACTTGCGCCGCAAGCTCCGCGCCTCCACCCCTGCCGGGCCAGTGCCCGCCCCAGCAGAATCACGCCCGCACCCTTCCCCGCCCCGCCCTTCATCTTGCCCGAAAAACTCCGGGGGAGGCGCCGCAGGCGCCGGGGGCAGAGCCCCCTCTCTTCCCCCGTTCGGCGCGCCGGTCACTCCCATTCCATTTCCTCGAACACCCGGCCCGCATTCTTCGTCGCCAGTTCCTCGAAGGTGTCGAGCCGCGCCCAGCGGGACTGGTCCACATAGAAGGCCCCCGCCAGATCGCCGCCCGCCTCGATATGCGCCCCGATCCGCGCCCGCAGATCCTTGAGATAGTCGGAGGTATAGCGCGTCACCTGCGCCATGTTGGTGGGGTGGCCATGGCCGGGGATCACATAGGTCGCGCCCAGATCGGCAAACGGCCCGTCAAAGGTCTCGATCCAGCAGCTGGTGCAGGTTTCGGCAAAGATCGGCGGCATGCGCTCGTGAAAGGCGATGTCGCCCGCGATCACGATGCCCCATTGCGGGATCCAGACCTGCGCATCACCCGGATCATGGGCGGGGCCCAGATGCAGCACCTCCAGCGTGACCTCGCCCATTTCCACCACATGCCGGTCGGCGAAGGACAGGTTGGGCAGCGCAAGTTCCGTGCCCTCGGCCTTGTCGCGGTTATAGCCGCGCATGGCCTGCAGGATGAAATCGCCATCCTTGGCGAAGACCTCGATGGCGTCCTCATGCGCCAGAATGTCCACGCCCTGCGCCGCCCAGTAGGAATTGCCCAGCATGGCATGGCCCTGCCCGTTTTCGTTGATCACCAGCCGCACCGGCTGGTCGGTCACCGCGCGGATCTCGTCATGCAGCGCCGCCGCCAGCCGGGCGGAGGCGCCGCCATTGATCACCACCACCCCGTCGCCGGTCACCACGAAGCTCAGGTTGTTGTTATGCCCGCTGTTGTCATAGGTGGGCGGCGCCGTAGCGCCGATCGCGCTCCAGACATACGGGATCACCTCCACCGGCTTGGCGTAAAGCTCTGACTGCGGGTACAGATCCGCAATATCCTCATGCGCGCTGGCCGCTCCGGCGAGCAGCAGCAGCCCCAGTATCCCCATGTTCCGCATCGCATCCTCCTGCCAGCAGTCCGGCATCCACATTCACAGATGCGAATACGTCTGGCAAGCCCCCACGCATGGCTTGCCTCCGGCGCCGTTCCCGGTCACCTTCCGCAGCCAAAGACCAAGCGGAGCTTCACGATGACCGATTTCGGCTGGACGCGGGACCAGTTTCACCTGCCCATGGGGATGATCTATCTGGATGGCAACTCGCTGGGGCCGCTGCCCAAGGCGACCCCCGCCCGGCTGGACCGGCTCCTGTCCGAGGAATGGGGCGAACAGCTGATCTCGGGCTGGAACGGTTGCGGCTGGATGGAGATGCCGCGCGGTCTGGGCGACCGCATCGGGCGGCTGATCGGGGCCGAGCCGGGGCATGTGGTGGTGGGCGACACGCTGTCCATCAAGGTCTATCAGGCGCTGGCGGCGGCGCTGGCGCTGGTGCCCGGGCGCCATGTGATCCTGTCCGATACCGGCAATTTTCCCTCCGATCTTTATATGGCCGAAGGGCTGATCAAGCTTCTGGGCGCGCCATACGAGCTGCGCCTTGCCGATCCGCTGGCGCTGGAGGAGGCGATCACCGAAGAGGTGGCGGTGCTCTTGGTGACAGAGGTGGACTACCGCACCGGGCGGCGGCATGACATGGCGGCGCTGACCCGCAAGGCGCATCAGATGGGCGCGCGGGTGGTCTGGGATCTGGCCCATTCCGCCGGGGCCCTGCCGGTGGAGGTGGCGGCGGGGGCTGCGGATTTTGCCGTGGGCTGCACCTATAAATACCTCAACGCCGGACCGGGCGCGCCCGCCTTCATCTATGTGGCGCCCCGCCATGCCGATCTGGCCGAACCGGCGCTCTCGGGCTGGCTCGGGCACGAGGCGCCTTTTGCCTTCGATCAAAGCTACCGCCCCGGCGCGGGCATCGAACGCATGCGCGTCGGCACCCCGCCGGTGATGCAGATGGCCGCACTGGAGGCCGCGCTGGATGTCTGGGATCAGGTGGACATGGCCGATCTGCGCCGCCGGTCGCTGGATCTGACGACGCTGATGATGGATCTGGTGGAGGATCAGTGCCCCGGCCTGAGCCTTGCCACCCCGCGCGAGGAAGAAGCGCGCGGCTCGCAGGTCAGCTTCCGGTTCGAGCATGGCTATGCCGCGATGCAGGCGCTGATCGATCAGGGCGTGGTGGGGGATTTCCGCGCCCCGGACATCATGCGCTTCGGCGTCACCCCGCTTTATATCGGCGAGGAGGAGATTCACGAGGCGGTCGAAATCCTTGCCCGCATCCTGCGTGGCGCGACCTGGGACCAGCCGAAATACCAGCAGCGCAAGCGCGTGACCTGAACTCGCGCTCTTCTGACACTCTGACAAAGTGACGTCAGAGTGTCAGGACGTCAGGGCGCCGGGTCCAGCGGCGTCAGCCCCCGCCCCAGCATCTGCGCCAGAGAGCGGAGCGCCCGGCTCACCTGCGGCGGCGGCAGCGTGGCGATCCCGCGCAGCGCCGCCAGCATCACCTCTGCCGCGTGATCGGGCGGCAGCGCCAGACGCAGCCGCCCGGCCACCGCCTCGGTCCTCAGCCAGTCGGCCAAGACGGCGCAGAGCCGCGCCTGTCCTTCCTGCGCCACATCCGGCGGAACCCCATGGCGGTCCGGCAGGTCCGCCTCCTGCGGCAGGGCCCATCCCGGCTCGGCGCCTGCGGCGCGCAGCGCGGCAAAGGCGGCGGCCAGCCGGTCTTCGACACGGCCCTTCCCCTGCAGGGCCGCCCGCAGCGCCTGTTCGGCGCGCTCGGTCTGCTCCAGACCCAGCGCCCGCAGGATCGCCTCCCGGTTGGCGAAATGCAGATAGAGCGCGGGGCGGGACATGCCCGCCTGCCGCGCGATCACCTCCATGGAACACCGGCGGACCCCGTGGCGGACCAAGGCGGCGCGGGCGGCGGCAAGGATGACCCGCCGTTTCGGGTCACGCTCCCCGACGGGAATGCCGCTGGTCATCGGGCCTCCAAACGCAGCGTTACAGCCTGACAGAGGCTGTCATTCTGTCAGCCTAGCGCCGGACGGGATTTTCGGGAACTGTCAAAACGTCACGGCCCCGCGCAGGACGCAGCAAGGCCGCTGGACGCGACAGGTCAGACTGTCAGGCAGAGATGCGCTGCTGCGGCAGGCTCTGGCCTGCGGACCATGCCCGCACCGCCTCGCCAAACGCCTCGAACAGCGGGCGCGATACGGGATCGTTGGCCGCATCCCATTCCGGATGCCACTGCACCGACAGCGTGAAGCCCGGCGCACCCTTGACATAGATCGCCTCCGGCGTGCCATCCGGGGCGTGGCCCTCGATCTCGATCCGGGCGCCGGCGCGGTTGATCCCCTGCCCGTGCAGCGTGTTGGTCATCACCTCGGAGGCGCCGAACAGCCGGTGGAACCGCCCGCCCTCCTTCAGCTTGACCTTGTGGCGCAGCGCGAACTTCTCCTCCAGCGTGCCATCCGGGGGCATGCGGTGGTTCATCCGCCCCGGCAGATCGCGGATTTCGGGATGAAGCGTGCCGCCCATGGCCACGTTCACCTCCTGAAAGCCGCGGCAGATGCCCAGAAACGGCTGGCCGCGTTCGACACAGGCCCGCACCAGCGGCAGCACGATGGAATCGCGCGCCCGGTCAAAGGCGCCATGCGCTTCGGTGGCCACCTCGCCATATTCCTCGGGATGCACGTTCGGGCGCCCGCCGGTCAGCAGAAAGCCGTCGCAGACCTGCATCAGCTCCTCGATGCAGACATAACGGGGATCGGGCGCGATCAGCAGCGGCAGACAGCCCGACACGCAGGACACCGCCTCCGTGTTCATCTCTCCGCCGGTATAGGCGGGATAGGTGTCGTTCAGAAGCTGGTGGTTGCCGATGATGCCGACGACGGGGCGGGTCATGAAGGGCCTCTTCTCGCAGTTCACGACCCTACATAATACAGTGCGCGGCTTTCCGAAAGGTTGCGCGGCCCCGCTTCGGCGCGGGCATGGGCGGGATGCCCTGTTTTGCGGCAGCTCCGGCGCGGAGCCGCTTGCAGCCCCGCGCGCCCCGCTTATGATCGCGGTCAGGACGGCAGACGACCTGCCCGAGATCCGGTCCGGGCAGGGAGTGCGCGACCATGACAGCCAGTGATGGCCCGCGCCTGCGGGGGCCGCTGTGATCCTTCTGACCATCTGGCCGCTTTTTGCGCTGATCTGCCTTGGCTTCGGGCTGGCCCGGGCCCGGTTCCCCTCGCGCGAGTTCTGGCCCGCTGCGGAACGGATCAACTATATGGTCCTGTTTCCGGCGCTGCTGTTTTCCAGCCTTGCGACGGCGCCGGTGCGGGATGCGGGCATGCTGCGGCTTGGCGGGGCGGCGGTGGCGACGCTGCTGGTCGCCGCGCTGGCGCTGATGCTGGCACGCCGGGTCTGGCCCAGCCCCGCGCGGCGCTTTGGCCCGGCGCTGCAGGGTGTGGTGCGGTTCAACACCTATCTGGGCTTTGCCGTGGTCACCGCCCTTGCCGGACCCGAGGGGCTGTCGCGCGCGGCGGTCTATCTCGCCATCGCCGTGCCCTTGGTCAACGTGCTGTCGATCCTTGCCCTGACCGAGCGCGGCGGCGCCACCGGGCTGCGGCTTCTGGGGGCGGTGCTGCGCAATCCGCTGATCCTTGCCTGTCTGGGCGGGATCGCGATGGCGTTTTCGGGGCTTGGCCTGCCTTTTGGCAGCGATGCGCTGCTGCGGCTCATGGCGCAGGCGAGCCTGCCGCTGGGTCTGCTCTGTGTCGGGGCGGCGCTGCAGCCCGCCACGCTGCGGCAGGATCTGCGCGCGGTCGCGGCCACAAGCGTGCTGCGGCTGCTGGTCATGCCCGCGCTGGCGCTTGGCGTGGCGCCGCTGTTTGGCCTGAGCGCGGCCGAGACGATGATTCTGGTGATCTTTTCGGCGCTGCCGGTGGCCCCCACCGCCTATGTGCTGACGCGGCAGCTGGGGGGTGACGGGCCGTTCATGGCGGCGATCATCACCGGACAGACCTTTCTGGCGGCGCTGACGCTGCCCTTGGTGCTGTCCGTGCTGGAGCGGATGTAAGGGCGGGCCGCAAGCCCGCCCCCGCAGGCTCAGCCCGCCTTCAGTTCCAGACGGCGGCGGTGCAGCACCGGTTCGGTATAGCCCGACGGCTGCGCGCGGCCCTCGAACACCAGATCGCAGGCGGCGCGGAAAGCCACGCCGTCAAAGCCCGGCGCCATGGGCGTATAGGCGGCGTCCCCGGCATTCTGCCGGTCCACCACGGCGGCCATGCGTTCCATCACCGCGCGCAGTTCCGCCTCTGACACCACGCCGTGATGCAGCCAGTTCGCCAGATGCTGCGAGGAAATCCGGCAGGTCGCGCGATCCTCCATCAGGCCGACATCGTGGATGTCGGGCACCTTGGAACAGCCGACGCCCTGATCGACCCAGCGCACCACATAGCCAAGGATGCCTTGGGCGTTGTTCTCGATCTCCTCGCGCACCTCGTCTTCGGACCAGTTGGCCCCCGCCGCCACCGGCACGGTCAAAAGGTCAGCCAGCGTGCCGCGCGGCCCGCCTGCCGCGATCTCGTCCTGCCGCGCCAGCACGTCCACCGCGTGATAATGCAGCGCGTGCAGCGTGGCGGCGGTGGGCGACGGCACCCAGGCGCAGGTGGCACCCGCCTTGGGATGACCGATCTTCGCCTCCAGCATGGCGGCCATACGGTCGGGCATGGCCCACATGCCCTTGCCGATCTGGGCGCGGCCCTTCAGCCCGCAGGCAAGGCCGATATCGACGTTGCGATCCTCATAGGCGGCGATCCACGGCGTCGACTTCATGTCGCCCTTGCGCAGCATCGGCCCCGCTTCCATGGCGCTGTGCATCTCGTCGCCGGTGCGGTCCAGAAAGCCGGTATTGATGAAGGCCACGCGGTGCTGTGCGGCGCGGATACATTCGCGCAGATTGGCGGAGGTGCGGCGTTCCTCGTCCATGATGCCCAGCTTGACGGTGTAGCGCGGCAGGCCCAGCACCTCCTCGACGAAGGTGAACACCTCGTCGGCGAAGGCCACTTCCTCGGGGCCGTGCATCTTGGGCTTGACCACATAGACCGAGCCCGTGACCGAATTGCGCGGGCCCTGCGATTTCGCCAGATCGTGCCGCGCGATCAGCACGGTGACCATGGCATCCATCAGCCCTTCGAAGATCTCGGACCCGTCGCGCAGCAGGATGGCGGGGTTGGTCATCAGATGGCCGACATTGCGCACCAGCATCAGCGCGCGGCCCTTCAGCACCAGATCGGATCCGTCGGGCGCGGTATAGGTCCGGTCGCCGTCCAGCACGCGGGTGACAGTCTGACCGTTCTTGTCAAAACTGTCAGACAGATCGCCCTTCATCAGCCCCAGCCAGTTGCCATAGGCCAGCGCCTTGTCCGCACCATCGACGCAGGCCACGGAATCCTCGCAATCCATGATGGCGGAGACGGCGGCTTCCATCCGCACATCGGCCAGCCCCGCCGGATCGCCGGATCCGATATGGTGGCTGCGGTCGATGACCAGTTCCACATGCAGATTGTTGTTGACCAGCAGCACCGCCTCGGGGGCCTCCGGCGCCCCGCGCCAGCCCGCGAACTGGGCGGGATCCGCCAGCGGCTGGCCGCCGACGCGCAGCGCGCCGCCATCAACCACATAGCCCTGCGCCTGCGCATGGCTGCCGCCCGCAACCGGGAAGGTCTCGTCCAGAAACGCCTTGACGCGGGCGACCACGTCCTGCCCGCGCGCCGCGTCAAACCCGCCCTTGGACGGCAGCGACCCCAGCGCATCGGTGCCGTAAAGCGCATCATAAAGCGAGCCCCAGCGGGCATTCGCGGCGTTCAGCGCGTAGCGGGCATTGGTGATCGGCACCACCAGCTGCGGCCCCGGGGTGCTGGCGAATTCGGGATCGGTCGCGGCGGTCTGGATGGTGAACTCCGGGCCTTCGGGCACCAGATAGCCGATCTCGCGCAGGAAGGCGGTATAGGCGTCGGGGTCGGGCTGGCCGGGATGGGCCTTGTGCCACGCATCAAGCTGCGCCTGCAGATCGGCGCGCCGCGCCAGCAGCGCCGCATTGCGCGGGCCGAACTCATGCGCCAGCCGCGACAGGCCCGCCCAGAAGGTCTCCGCATCCACGCCGCTGCCCGGCAGGGCCTGATCCTCGATCAGGGAGAACAGCGCGGGGTCGATCCTCAGGCCGTGGCGTTCGATACGGTCGCTCATGGGGCATCTCCAGTGTGAGTCGCGTCAGTCCCGGTTTAGGAAACAAGTTTCCGATAGGCAACAAGCGGTGGTCATATCTTCTGACCAGATCGGCCCGCCACGCGCCCCCTGCCCGCCCCGCACGGCGCTTCTTCTTGACAGGTCTGGTGCCGCGATGCAGCGTCCGCAACATTTCGGCACCTGAAAGGACGAAAGACATGGCCAAGGAAACCCGAAGCTTCGCCGTCATCGGGTTGGGCGCGTTCGGCAGCACCGTCGCGTCGGAACTGGCACGGTTCGGCAATCATGTGATCGGGGTGGACCGCGACGAGAAGCGCGTGTCGCAAATGGCCTCGACCCTGCCTGCCACCGTCATTCTGGACACCACCGACGAGGGCGCGCTGCGCGAAGCGGGGATCGACCGTTACGACGTGGTGCTGGTCGCCATCGGGCGCGACATCGAAGCCTCGATCCTCACCACCATGAACATGCGGCTGCTGGGGATCGACACCATCTGGGTTAAGGCCTCCAACCGCACCCATCACCGCATCCTGTCCAAGCTGGGCGCCGACCGGGTGATCCTGCCGGAGCAGGAAATGGGCCGCCACATCTCGCAGATGCTGAACAACCCGGTGGTGCAGGATTACATGACGCTGAGCAACGGGTTCAGCGTGGTCAACGTGGTGCTGCCGGACCGGATCAAGGGCAAGCAGCTCTGCGATCTGGGCATCGGCGACCGGCACGACCTGCGGCTGCTGGGAATGATGCGCGGCACCGAACATGTGCCCTGTTCCGACCGCGACATGGATCTGCGCCCCGAGGACAAGCTGATCCTGCTGGGCAAGCGCGCCGATCTGCGCCGCTTTGGCGACGCGCTCTGATCCCATGGTCTGGCGCACCCTGTCCCGGACGCTCGCGCGGCGCCTGCTGCGCGTGTCCCCGCCGCTGATCCTTGCGGCGCTTTATGCCGGGCTTATCCTGCTGGGGGCGCTGCTGTTCAAGCTGCCCTTTGCCACCACGCAGCCGATCACATGGTCGGATGCGCTGTTCACCGCCACCTCGGCGGTCACCGTCACCGGGCTTGCCGTCTTTGACGTGGGCGCGGTGCTGACCCATTTCGGGGAATTCGTGCTGGCGGTGCTGATCCAGCTTGGCGGGCTCGGGCTCATGACCTTTGCCGTGCTGGTGCTGGCAGCACTTGGCCTGCCGGTGGGCATCACCGGGCATATCTACCTGCGCGAGGATCTGAACCAGAATTCCATGCACCAGCTGTCGGCACTGGTGCGGACCATCCTCAAGGTGGTGCTTTTCTGCGAGGTGACGGGCGCGCTGGTGCTGATGCTCAGCTTCGCCCCGGTTCTGGGCTTCTGGGAGGGGCTGTGGGTCTCGGCCTTCCACTCGATTTCGGCCTTCAACAATGCGGGGTTTTCCACCTTCTCCGACGGGCTGGTGGGCTTTGCCACCGATCCGGTGGTCAATCTGGTGATCCCCGCCTTGTTCATCGTCGGCGGCATCGGCTATGTCGTGCTGCAGGACATCGCCCGGCAGCGCAGCCATCACAGCTGGTCGCTGCATACCAAGATCATGCTGCTGGGCACCGCCATCCTGATTCCGTGGTCGGTGGGCAGCTTTGCGCTGCTGGAATGGACCAATCCCGGCACGCTGGGGATCTTTGACAGTGCCGGGGAAAAGCTGATGGTCAGCTGGTTTCAGGGCGTCACCACCCGCACCGCCGGGTTCAACACCACCGATATCGGCGCGCTGCATGACAGCACGGTGATGCTGTTCATCTCGCTCATGCTGATCGGCGGCGGCCCCACCTCCACCGCCGGGGGGATCAAGGTCACGACCTTTGTGGTGATGATCCTTGCCACCATCGCCTTTTTCCGCCGCCAGACGCAGCTGCATGCCTTTGGCCGCAGCATCGGGCTGGAACAGGTGCTGAAGGTCATGGCGCTGACCTCGATCAGCGTGCTGGTGGTGTTTGTGGGGGTGTTCCTGCTCACCGCCTCGCATGACGGGCATTTTGTCGACGTGGCCTTCGAGGTGGCCAGCGCCTTCGGCACGGTGGGCCTGTCGCGCGGCTATACGACCGAGCTGACCGAATTCGGCCGCGCCATGATCATCGCGATCATGTTTCTGGGCCGGGTCGGGCCGCTGACGCTGGGGTTTTTTCTGGCCACCCGCACCACACCCCGCGTGCGCTACCCCGAAGGGCAGATCCATCTGGGCTGACGAAAGACCGCGCGGTCAGGCCGCGCGGTCCTCGGCCTGCTGGCGCGCCCAAAGCTGGGCATAACGCCCGGCGCGGGCCAGCAGCGCCTCATGGGTGCCCTCCTCGACCACCAGACCTTTTTCCAGCACCACGATGCGGTCGGCATCGGCGATGGTGGACAGCCGGTGCGCGATGGTCAGCACCGTGCGCCCCTCGCCCGCGCGGCGCAGGGCGGTCTGGATCTCTGCCTCGGTCTCGGTATCAAGCGCCGAGGTCGCCTCGTCCAAAAGCAGGATCGGCGGATCCTTCAGCAGCGTGCGCGCGATGCCGACGCGCTGCTTTTCCCCGCCCGACAGTTTCAGCCCGCGTTCGCCCACCTGCGTGTCATAACCTTCGGGCAGCGAGATGATGAACTCGTGGATCTGCGCCGCACGCGCCGCCGCCTCGATCTGTGCCTGCGTGGCACCATCGCGGCCATAGGCGATGTTGTAGCGGATGCTGTCGTTGAACAGCACGGTGTCCTGCGGCACCACGCCGATGGCGGCGTGCAGGCTGTCCTGCGTCACCGCGCGCAGATCCTGCCCGTCGATGCGGATGGCGCCGCCCGAGACATCGTAGAAGCGGAACAGCAGCCGCCCGATGGTGGATTTGCCCGATCCCGACGGCCCGACCAGCGCCACGCTTTCCCCCGCCCCCACCTTCAGGCTGACGCCGTGCAGGATGGTGCGCTCGGGGTCATAGCCAAAGCGCACCGCGTCGAATTCGACCGCAGCCCCGCGCACCTGCAGCGCAGGCGCACCGGGGCGGTCCTTGACCTCGCTCGGCTGGTCCAGAAGATCGAACATCTGGCCCATATCCACCAGCGCCTGCCGGATTTCGCGATAGACCGTGCCAAGGAAATTGAGCGGCATGGTGATCTGGATCATGTAGGCGTTGACCATGACAAAATCGCCCACGGTCAGGCTGCCCTGCTGCACCCCCAGCGCCGCCATGATCATCACCGCCACCAGCCCCGCCGTGATGATGAAGGCCTGCCCGGCATTGAGCGCGGCAAGCGAGGTGGCGGTCTTGACCGCCGCCTGTTCATAACCCGCCATGGCGGCATCATAGCGCGCGGCCTCGCGCGCCTCAGCGCCGAAATACTTGACGGTCTCGAAATTCAGCAGGCTGTCCACCGCCTTCTGGTTGGCGTCGGTGTCCTGCGTGTTCATGCGCTGGCGCAGCTTCACCCGCCATTCGGTGACGGCGAAGGTGAACCAGACATACAGCGCGATGGTGACCGCCACCACCGCCAGATACCAGACGTCAAACAGCGTGAACAGGATGGCCGCGATCAGCAGCAGTTCAAGGATCAGCGGCCCGATGGAGAACAGCAGGAAGCGCAGCAGGAAATCCACGCCCTTCACGCCGCGTTCGATGATCCGGCTGAGCCCGCCGGTGCGCCGCGTCAGGTGATAGCGCAGCGACAGGCGGTGGATATGGCCGAAGGTTTCCAGCGCGATGCGGCGCAGCGCGTGCTGGCCGACCCGGGCAAAGACCGCGTCGCGCAGCTGCTGGAAGCCGTTGGAGAAAAACCGCGCCAGACCGTAAGCGACGGTCAGCCCCACCGCCCCCAGCGCCAGATCCGGCACCTCGCCGCCCAGCGTGTCCACCGCCGCCTTGTAAAGCAGCGGCGTGCCCACGGCGATCAGCTTGGCGACCAGCAGCAGCAGCAGTGCCGCCACCACCCGGCGCTGCGCCCAAGGTGCGCCCTTGGGCCAGAGATAGGGCGCGGTGCGGATCAGCACCCGGCGGGCGGAGCGGCGTTCGGACTGCGCGGAGGCATCCTGCGCGGGGTCGGCGGGAGAAGCGGGAGGCATGGCGGATCCTTTGGGTCTGCTGGCGTTCTAGCCCGCAGGCGCGGTCAGGGCCAGCCCGCCAGCCCGGATCGTTTCGGGCGGGCGGATGGGTCGCAGGGGGGCGCTGCCCCCCGCGCGCGCGGCGCGCTCCCCCCGGAGTTTACGGGCAAGATGAAGGGGCGGGTCAGTCCGGGATGTCGAAGACCTGACCGGGATAGATGAGGTCGGGGTCGCGGATCTGGCTGCGATTGGCCTCGAACACCTTCACATAGTCGATGCCCTGCCCGTAGCGGGTGCGCGCGATGGCCCAGAGCGTGTGGCCGGGCTGCACGGTGACGGCGCGCACCGCCACGGCGGGATCGGCGGCGGCGGCCAGCACCTCGGCGGATTCGCGGCGGAACGGGCTTTCGGCGCGGGCGGTGACCTCGCCCGCGTCGTCGATCTGGTCGACGCGCAGCGTATAGGTGCCGGTGGCGACATCGGGCAGGGCCGCCTGCCAGCGGCCATCGGCGGCGATGCGCGTGGTGATGAGCGGGCGGTTGTCGAGATAGACCCGGACCGAGGCCGCGCCTCGGCCCCGCCCGGCCAGCGCCACGGCGCCCTGCTCGTCATAGCTGATGGTGTCGATGGCGATCTGGTCCTGCGCCAGCGGGGTCTGCGGCTGCATCACCTCGATCCCCGCTTCGGAGGAGAGCAGCGCCACCGGCGCCGGGGCCTCTGGCGTTGGCACCACCGCCGCCGCGGCGGCATCGGGGCTGGAGGGGCCGGGCGCCGCCGCAATCCGCGGCTCGGGCGCATCGGGGGCTGCGGGGGGATCGCTGCGCGCTTGGGCCGGGGTGCTGCTGGCCTCGGCTGGCGCGGGCGCGGGACTGTCCGGCGCGGGTGCGTCGGCGGCGGGTTCTGCCGCGGCCATGGCGGCGGGCGGCGGGGCGGCGGGCGGGGTCAGGATCACCTCCTGTTCCGACAGCAGTTCCCGGCCCTGATGGCGCAGCCGCAGCCTCAGCACCCGCGGCGCGCCGTCGAGCGGCAGATCGAGAAAGGCGGTGAAGCGGCCATCCCGGTCGCTCTGCACCTCGGGTTCCGGGGTGCCGTCGACCAGCACCGCCACGGCGGCACCCGGTTCGGCCCGGCCCGCCACCAGCGTCTGGCCGGTGGGATCGGCGCGCACCAGATCGAAGCTGGGCGGATTTGGCAGCGGCAGCGGCGCGTCGGGGTCGGGGCGCGCTTCGGGCCCTGTGGCGGCAAGCACCTCTGACACCGCGCCGGGGCGTTCCGGCGCGCTGACCGGGGCCGGGGGGGGGGGG